>CBHYLO010000275.1:0-6361 GCA_966128675.1 uncultured bacterium
GGCGCCGGGGCCCGTGCCCCCACCGCGTGCCGCGGCGGGGGGGCCGGCGCTGGGCGCTCGCGTTGCCGCCGCGATCGAGCGCGTTCGCCATCTGCGCGCCCTCTCCTTCGAGGAGCGCGAGCACTTCCTTCGCGCGCGCGAGCACCGGAGCCGGCAGCCCCGCCAGCCGCCCGACCTCGATCCCGTACGAGCGGTCCGCGCCGCCCGGGACCAGCCGGTGCAGGAAGAGCACCTGGTCGCCGACCTCGCGCACCGCGACGGTCATGTTGCGCACCGCGGACAGCTCGTCGGCCAGCGCCACCAGCTCGTGGTAGTGCGTGGCGAAGATCGTCTTGCACCCGACCTGGTCGTGCAGGTGCTCGCTGACGCTCCACGCGATCGACACGCCGTCGTACGTCGACGTGCCGCGCCCGATCTCGTCCAGCAGCACGAGCGAGCGGCGCGTGGCGGTGTTGAGGATCGCGCTCGTCTCGGTCATCTCGACCATGAAGGTCGACTGGCCGCGCACGAGGTTGTCGCTGGCGCCCACGCGCGTGAACAGCCGGTCGACGACGCCGAGCGTGGCGCGCGTGGCGGGGACGAAGCTGCCGACCTGCGCCATCAATTGGATGAGCCCGACCTGCCGCAGGATCGTCGACTTGCCGGCCATGTTCGGGCCGGTGAGGATGATCAGCCGAGAATCCTCGGTCAGCCGCAGGTCGTTCGGGATGAACTTCTCGCGCGCCATCATCCGCTCGACCACCGGATGGCGCCCGCCGACGACGTCGCAGTCGAAGCCGTCGGTGAGCACCGGGCGCACGTAGCCCTCGCGCTCCGCGACCTCGGCCAGCGCGGCGAGGACGTCCAGCTCCGCGACGCGCGCGGCGATCACCTGCAGCCGCGCGATCTCGGCGCCGGCGCGCGCGCGCAGCGCCTCGAACAGCGCGCGCTCGCGCAGCTCGATCCGCTCGGCCGCGTTGAGGACCTTCTCCTCGTACTCCTTGAGCGCCGGCGTGACGTAGCGCTCGCCGCCGGTGAGCGTCTGGCGGCGCTGGTAGTCGTCGGGGACGCGCTCGCGGTGCGCGTTGGAGATCTCGAGGTAGTAGCCGAAGACCTTGTTGAAGCCGACCTTCAGCGACTGGATGCCGGTGCGCGCGCGCTCGGCCGCCTGGATCTCGGCGATCGCGTCCTTGCCGCCGTCGCGCAGCGCGCGCAGCTCGTCGAGCTCCGCGTCGGTGCCGGGCGCGATGGTAGCCTCGTCGCCGAGCTGCAGGGGCGGGCGCTCGACGAGCGCGCGGGCGACTTCGGAGCACAGATCGGCGCAGTCCTCCCAGCGCTCGCACACGTCCACGAGGCGGCCGGCCGAGCGCCGAGCGCCGGGCGCCGCACGATCCTCCCCGCTCGTCGCTCGGCGCTCGGCGCTCAGCAGGCGCTCCAACGATTCCTTCACGGCCGGGAGACGGCCCAGCGAGTCGCCGAGCGCGCGCACCTCGCGCGGGGTCGCACGTCCGGCGGCGGCCTTGGACGCGAGCCGCTCCACGTCGCGCACGCCGTCCAGCGCCTCGCGCAGCGTCTCGCGCGCCAGCGCGTCGGCGGCGATCGCGGCCACGGCGTCGAGGCGCGCATCGATGGCGTCGCGCTCCACCAGCGGCGCCAGCAGCCACTGGCGCAGCAGGCGCGCGCCCATCGGCGTCTGCGTGCGGTCGAGCACCGCCAGCAGCGTCCCCGCGCGCTCGCCGTCCACGTCGCCGCCCGGGCGCAGCGACTCCACCAGCTCGAGGTTGCGGCGCGTCATCTCGTCGAGCGGCATCGTGCCGCCCGCGCGCTCGACGCTCGGCCGCGCGAGGTGCGGGAGGCCGCCGGGCTGCAGCTCGCGCAGGTAGCGCAGCAGCGCGCCCGCCGCGCCGACTGCCGCCTCGTCGCTGGGGCCGAGGCCGAAGCCCTCGAGCGAGTGGACGGCGAACTGGCGCTGCAGGTCGTCGCGCGCGAGCGACGGATCGAACTCCCACGCCTCGCGCTCGGTGACGAGCACGCCGTCGAGGCCGTGGAGGTGGCGGTCGTCCTCGGCGCCGCGCGCGATCAGCACCTCGCGCGGCGACAGGCGCGCGAGCCACGCGTCGGCGTCGCGGCGCGGCGCGACCGCGAGGCGGAACTCGCCGGTGGAGACGTCGGCGGCCGCGACGCCGAGGACCGCGCCGTCGCCGCTGCCGGCCAGCCGCAGCGCGCAGAGGAAGTTGTGGCGCGTGCCGTCGAGCAGGTCGTCGGCGAAGGCGGCGCCGGGCGTGATGGTCTCGACGACCTCGCGGCGCACGAGGCCCTTGGCGAGCTTCGGGTCCTCGACCTGCTCGCAGATGGCGACGCGGTAGCCGCGCTGGACGAGGCGGCGCAGGTACTCGCTGCACGCCTTGACGGGGATGCCGGCGAGGGGAACCTCGGCGGCGCCGCCGTTGTTGCGGCTGGTGAGCGTGAGCCCGAGGACGCGCGAGGCCAGCTCGGCGTCCTCGTAGAACATCTCGTAGAAGTCCCCGACGCGCGCGAAGACGATCGCGCCCTGGCTGGACGCCTTGGCGGCCCGCCACTGCTGCATCAGGGGAGTGTCCTGCTGCTCCGTCACCGCCATGCTCGACCGACGCTCACCGGGATTCGCGTTCCGCACCGGGCGTCCGTCGCCCGGGAGGGCCGTCGGGCGACCCCGAGCGAAAGATAGCGGTGCCGGTCCACGGCCGGCGCGCGGCGGTGCACGCCGGTGCACGCCGGTGCACGGCGACGGGCCCCGAAACGACCGATCCCCGAGACACCCATTCGGGGCTCGGGGACCGATCGGCATTGGTGCATCCCTGGGGGCAGGGGCGCTGCGTATGGGAGGACGAAGCAAGCGCCGTTCCGTCACGACCGACGCGCGCCATCATCACGGCACCAGCGGCGACGGCGCCGGCAGCGGCCCGCCGGACACGCCCGCCGCCCTGCCTCCCTAGCCGGCGCGTGGGCCGCGCTGCATGCTCGCCGCTGGCAGCGCCCGGCTCCGTCCACCCTCGCACCCCACACACCGCCCCCTACGCGCACCGCGCTCCGTGAGCGCGGGCCGTCGCCCCTGCGCGCCTGCCCGGCTCCCTGTCGTCCGCTCCTCAGCGTTCGCCGACCACCCGCTGGCCCAGCCGAAGGAGGATCCATGTCGCTCCGGATGTCCGCCGCTCGACACGTGCTCGTCACCGCGGCGCTGCTCTGGGCGGGCGCAGCCGCCGCGCGACCCGCCGCCGCCGCGCAGGTCCCCGCCGCCCAGGCGGAGCGCACGGCCACGCTCACCGGCACGGTGACCGACTCCGTGGCCGGCGCGCCCATCGCCAACGCCGAGGTCTACGTGGCGGCGGCGCCGGGCGCCCCCCCCAACGGCGGGCGCCCCCGCGCCGCCCGCCCCGACACCCGCCCCGGGCGCCCGGCGGGGTCGACGATCGTGCGCGTGCGGCTGATCGGCTACGGGCTCGCGGCCCGCACGGTGGCGCTGCGCGAGGGCGAGACGGCGACCGCGAACTTCGCGCTCTCGCAGCGCTCCACGGTGCTCGACCAGGTGGTGGTCACCGGCACCGGCGGCGTCACGCAGCGGCGCGCGGTGGGCAACGTGATCGAGACCGTGAAGGCGGACGAGGTGCTCGCCGTCGCCCCGGCGCGCAACGTCGAGCAGCTCGTCGGCCAGCGCACGCCCGGGCTCATCGTGCTCCCGGCGACCGGCCAGGTGGGCACCGGCGCGCAGCTGCGCGTGCGCAGCGCGAGCAGCCTGTCGCTCAGCAACGACCCGATCATCTACATCGACGGCGTGCGGATGGACGCCAACACGAACGTCGGGCAGGCGCAGCGCGGCGGCGCCGGCGCGAGCCGGCTCAACGACGTCAACCCGAACGACATCGAGAGCATCGAGATCCTGAAGGGCCCGGCCGCCTCGACGCTCTACGGCACCGAGGCCTCCAACGGCGTCATCCCGATCATCACCAAGCGCGGCGCGGCGGGGAAGGCGCGCTTCGACGTCTCGACGCGACAGGGCACCAACTGGCTGCAGAACCCCGAGGGGCGCGCCGGCATGCTCTACGGCCGCAACACGACGACGGGGCAGATCGACAGCGTGAACCTCTACCGCCACGAGAGCGAGAACGGCAACGGCCCGATCTTCCAGAACGGCGCCAACCGCGGCTACAACCTCGGCCTCAGCGGCGGCACGCCGGCGAGCCGCTACTTCCTCTCGGGCTCGTACGACGACGACGTCGGCGTCGTGTCGTGGAACTGGGACAAGAAGTTCACCGGGCGCGCCAACGTCGACGCGCTCGTCAACGACAAGCTCCGGCTGCAGGGGAACGCGGCCTACGTCCGCGACCGCGTGCGGCTCATGCAGCCGGCGATCGACGTCGACCCGTTCAGCCAGCTGGTGTGGGGCACGCCGCTCACGCTGAGCACCGGCCGGCGCGGCTTCCTGAACTCGCCGCCCGAGGAGTGGTCGACCGTCGAGAGCCACGCCGATGTCGACCGGACCACGCTGAGCCTCAACGCCGTCTACGAGCCGTGGGCGTGGCTCTCGAACCGCTTCGTGACGGGCTACGACGTCGGCGCGGGCAACAACTGGCTGCTCTACCCGCGCCAGCCGCTCGGCAACCTCGACTTCCTCGGCAACAACGGGCTGGGGAACAAGAACGTGCAGCGCGAGAACCGCACGGTGCTGACGCTCGACCTCTCCTCCGCCGCGAAGTACCGGTGGCGCGAGGCGCTCGAGTTCACCACGTCCGTCGGGCTGCAGCACTTCCGCAGCGAGGTGAATCGCATCACCGCGACCGCGAACACCTTCCCCGCGATCCCGATCACGACGGTCAGCGGCGGCACGACGACCACCGGCGCCGAGACGTTCACGGCCAACGCCACGGTCGGCCTGTTCGTGCAGCAGGCGATCGCCTGGAACAACCGCCGCTTCCTCACCGTGGCGCTCCGCGGCGACGACAACAGCTCGTTCGGCAAGGAGTACAAGGCGGCGTACTACCCGAAGGTCAGCGGCTCGTGGGTGATCAGCGAGGAGCCGTTCTGGAAGGTGCCGTTCCTCGACGACTTCCGCCTGCGCGCGGCGTACGGCGCGGCCGGCACGCAGCCGGCGACCTTCGCCGCGGCGCGGCTCTACGACCCGAGCACCGGCTACCAGAACGCCTCGGGGCTCATCCCCGCGACGTTCGGCAACCCGCAGCTCAAGCCGGAGCGCAGCACGGAGCTCGAGAGCGGCTTCGAGACGACGCTGTTCGGCGGGCGCGCCGACCTCTCGTACACGCACTTCACGCGGCGCATCACCGACGCGATCGTCAACGCGCCCATCCCGCCGTCGCTCGGCTTCCCCGGCAGCCAGGTCATCAACATCGGCCGCGTGAAGGGGTGGGGCGACGAGCTGTCGGCGAACGTGCGCCTGATCCAGGGGCGGCGCTTCGCCTGGGAGGTCGGGACGCAGCTCGCGTCGTTCGGCAACCGCATCCTCGACATGGGGGACATCGAGTTCCTCACCGTCGGCGGCGGCGGGCAGGCGCAGAACCGCGTCGGCTTCTCGATCGGCGACATGTTCCTCTACAAGGTCCGGTCGGCGACGATCGACCCGTCCGTGTCCACCGGCTTCTCGAACGCGATGTGCGACGGCGGCACCGGGCGCAAGGGGCTGGAGATGGGCGGCGCGGACGTGCCGTGCGCGCAGGCGCCGCGCGTCCTCTGGGGCCACACGCAGCCCACCTGGCAGGCCGGCTTCAACACGCAGGTGACGCTGTTCGAGCGGCTGCGCCTCTACGCGCGCGCCGACGGCAACGGCGGCCACCTGCAGTCGAACACCGAGATCCGCGCGCTGCACAACCAGGGCTCCACGCTCGGCGTCATCCGCCGCGACGACCCGTTCCTGCAGGCGTACCGCTCCCTCGAGGCCGACGCCGTCGGCACGTACGAGGCGGGCTTCCTGCGCCTGCGCGAGCTCTCGGCGTCGTACGACCTGGCGACCGGGCTCGCCCGCCGCATCGGCGCGTCGAACGCGAGCGTCAGCCTCGCGGCGCGCAACGTCGCGATGCTGTGGACCGCCGCGAACGGGTGGGGCACCTCGCGCGATGGCCTCATCATCGTGCCGGTCAACGGCCAGCACGTGTGGGACCCCGAGATCCGCGCCGTCGGCGACCTCTCCAACGGCTACCAGACCATCCTGCCGCCGACGTCGAGCCTCGTGGCCACCGTCCGGCTCTCGTTCTGACACGGAGACGCGCATCGATGCCCTCTTTCGATCAGACCAGCGATCCGGCGCGCCGCGCGCGGCGCCACGCGCGGCACGTCGCGAGCCGCCGCGCGCGCACGACCCTCGCGCTCACCCTCCTCGCCCTCGGCACCACCG
>CBHYLO010000276.1:0-6357 GCA_966128675.1 uncultured bacterium
TCATCCTTGCTGATTTCGATCAGTCGCGTCTCGCCAGCTGCACGAGCGCGACGCGGTACTCCTTCGCCGCCGCGTCGTAGGCGATGCGGTACGCGCCGGGATACCAGCCGGGCACCGCGTGCCGCGCGGCCGTGCCGACGGGCCGCACCTCGTCGCGCACCGCGGGATCGGTGGCCGTGCGCTTCGCCATCAGGTACGCGCGCGTCACCATCGGCTCGGCGAAGATGAACCGGCCGTCCCACGAGCCGTAGATGAACGTCGCCGTGAACGGCCGCGCCGCCTGCGGGTTGCCGAGCATCCCCTGCAGCTCGGGCGAGCGGCGGTCCACCCAGTGCACGCCCATCAGCGGCACCGCGACCGCCGACGGCGGCGCGCCCGGCGGGCCGAGCACGAGGTTGTGCTCCGGACGCAGCGCCTCGTCCGGAAGGCGGTCGGCCTCGGCCGCGAACTGCGGGTTGTCGAGCACGATGCGGCGGTCGCGCTCCGCCTTGTCGATCGTGTAGAAGTGGAAGTCGAAGTGCGGCGTGTCGTAGACGCCGGGCGGCTCGTGCCCGCCGACGTTCCAGTTCAGGCTCGCCCACCTGAAGGGCGTGGGGTTGCCGGTGGTGGGGAAGACGAGCGCGAGCTCGTGGTCGGGGCCCTTGTGGCCGACGGCGTGGCCCATGCCCGTCGTCGGCAGGCCCTCCATCACGGCCTCGTCGAGCGCGACGCCGATCTCGAGCGGGACGTCGGCGCGCTGCGCGTCGACGACGACGTACGGGCGCACCTTCCCGCGGCCGAGCGGGAGCGACGCGCCGTAGTGGACGCGGGTGCGGGCCGGCGCGGCGCCGGCGCGTGCGGCGGCCTCGGGCGCGGCGTCGGCGGTGGCGATGACGGCGGCGCCCGCGACGGCGGCCAGCGCGGCGGCGCGCAGCGTGGAACGGGAGGGGCGGAAGCTGGTGGACATGACGGTGGACCTCGGATCCCGGATGGCACGTGGTGGTGGTGCGGCGGTGGGTGCGCGCTGGGGGGTGGTGCGCGCAGCCACGATCGGGATTCCGGGGCGGTGGTGCGTGGGTCGATTTACCCCAGCACTGAGATTGTCTGGCCGGACGCCGAACGGGCGGGCCGGACCGGAGTCCGACCCGCCCGTCGAGGCCGTGTGGGTGCGCGGGATCAGGGCGTGAAGGTCAGGCCGGCGGTGTAGCTCCCGCCCGTCGTCTCGCCCGGATACGCGACCTGCCCGTACACCTGCGTCCGCGAGTTGTAGCCGTGCGCGCCGATCGCCATGTAGCGTCCGGGGGCCAGGCGGATCGCGGGGGCGTTGAAGCCGCACGCCGCGAACGAGACCATGGTGTACGGCGCGTCGGCCAGCCCGACCTGCAGCGAGCCGTGCGCCACGTCGTCGGGCCCGCTGCACGACGAGGTCACCGTCAGCGTCACCGGCGCGTTGCGCACCTCGAAGATCACGACGCCGGTGGCGGACGCGCCGTGCGTCATCGAGAACGCGTGATAGAGCGCCTTCCCCGCCTCGATGCCGGCCGAGCCCTGGATGGCGCCGCCGCCGGCGAACGACATGCCGCGGATCGCCATCGGGTGCGCGCCGCCGCCCGCGGGCGCGAACGCGACGCCCAGGCTCGCGGTCGCGGTGCTGCCCATGGTGAAGCTGCCGTACACGTAGCCGCTGGAGTGCGTGTCGGTGCCGCTCACGCTGGCGGTGGCGTTCGCGGTGCCGGTGAAGCCGCTCAGCGTCGTCACGCGCACGCTGGACGTGTCCATCACCGGCGTCGGGCGCACCCAGTTGTCCGGACCCGACGCCATGTACGCCCCGGTCGCCTCGAGGCGGTAGTCCTGCTGCACCACGCGCACCTCGGCGTTCGCGGTGTTGGCCTTCACGACGATGGTGCCCTTCGCCTGCGTGCCCGAGCTCGAGTGGCGCGCGTAGACGACGTACGTGCCGGGCTGCGACGGCGCCGTGTAGTAGCCGTACGCGTTGACGTCGCCGTTCCCCGCCGCGGCGAACCACGCGATGGTCGTGTCGGCGAGGCCCGCGCCCAGCACGCGCGCCTTCAGCGCCACCGTCTGGTGCGGCTCGACCTCCACGGTGTCCGGCGTCATCACGACGCGCGCGCACGGCGCGGCCCACGCGACGTCGCCGCCGAGCGCGACCTGCACCTCGCGGCTCGCGCTGCCGATCCGCTGGCCCGCGGCGTCGTACGCCTCCACCTCGGCGAGGTACGACGTCGGCGTGCCGCCCGCGGGCACCGTGTAGGTGATGGCGGCGCGCCCGCCGGCGTGGACGCGGACCTCCTGCGCGAGCCCGTCGCTCGCGCGCCGCAGCTGCGACGTCACGGTGCGCACGCCGGGGAGCAGCAGGCACGCCTGCGCGTCGATGCGCACGTCACCGGAGCTGACGAGCGCCGTCAGCTTGGACGCGGGATAGTCGACGTCCTGGAAGAGCGGCGTCAGCACCGCGAGGTCGGCGCGCGCGAGGCGGCCGTCGCCGTCGAAGTCGCCGCGCGGGAAGACGTTCTCGTTGTCGCCGTCGCCGTCCGCGTTCCAGCGATGGTTGCCGTTGACGTCCTTCTTGGGGTGCGTCGCGGGCCCGTCGAGCGCGAGGCCGGCCGCGCCCTCGACCGCGAGCAGCCAGTCGCGCCAGCGGCGGAAGTCGCTCATGTCGATCGCGCCGTCGCCCGCGCCGCCGTCGCCGTCCGCGTCCTCGCCCTGGACCACCGCGCCGTCGCGCACGCGCTCGTTGCCGTCGGCGGTGCCGTCGTCGACGTCCACCAGCAGCCGGCGCACGTGCGTCGCGGGCACGCCGTGGCGCCCGTCCAGCGCCAGCGCCGCGCCGAACGCGTCGATGCGCGGCGCCGCGCCGTCCACGGGGACCGCGCTCGCGAGCAGCACGTCGAGCATCGGGTTGGCGTCCACCGATGCCCAGGGGAAGCTCGGCGCGAGCGCGTACAGGTAGCCGACCAGCGCGGCGACCTGCGGCGCGGCGAACGACGTGCCCTTGTCGACGGTGACGCCCGCGTAGTCGGTCAGCACGCGCAGCTCCTCGCCGGGCGCGGAGAGCTGGCCGCCCATGTTGGAGAACGCCGAGCGCGCGAGCGCGCCGCCCGCCAGACGCGTGATCGCCTCGACGGTGACGATCGCCTTCACGCCCGCGGCGCGCGCCGCGTTGAACGGGCTGGTGTAGCGCGAGTCGACGCGCTGCGCGTCGCCGCGCGAGTCGTTGCCCGCGGAGGCGACGATCACCGGCAGCCGCCCGCCGCGGTACGCCTCGGTGCCGCGCAGCATCACCTTCGCGAACGCGCCGTGCAGGTTCGCCAGGTCGCGCGCCTCGGCGTTGGTGGTCGGGTCGATGCCCGCCGCCTTCCAGCCGTAGCCCATGCTGACGTTGACGACGCGCACCTGCACGCCCGACGCGGAGCGCAGCAGCGAGTCGAGCCCGGTCAGCAGCGCCTGGCCGACGCTGCGGCGGTAGTCGAACAGCGTGCCGGCGCTGTCGGGCGCCGCGAGGCGCACGAGGTTCAGCGTCGCGGCGGGATTCAGCCCGTCGATCCCGAGGTCGTTGTCGAACGTCGCCGCGATCATGCCGGCCACCTTGGTGCCGTGGCTCGTCATCGGGCCCTGCGTCTGTCCCACCGCCGGCAGGTCCTCGTGCTCCGTGAACTCGGCGTCGAGCACCGCGGTCACCGGCTTCGCGGGGCTCTTGCGCGCCGCGCCGTTGAGGTTCCACAGCTGCGGCACGCGCGAGAGGACGTGGTGCCAGTGCGCGCCCACGGCCTCGCGCTGCCACTGCTGCGTGGGCGCGGCCGCCGTCGGCACGTAGCTCACGACGTCGCCCTGCACGAGCGCGTCGGGCGCCGCGGCCGCGATCACGGCGGTCGCGGCGCGCAGCGTGGCCAGCGCCGCGGCGGCCGCCGCGTGCGTCGTGCCCGCGAGGCGCAGCACCAGCACGCCGCCGTGCGCGCCGCCCGCCGCGCCGCCGATCACGAGCCCGCCCACCTGCGCGACGAGCGCGTTCACCTGCGCCACCGTGGCGCCGGGCGTCACGGCCACCAGCAGCGTGTTGTGCGAGACGCCCACGCCCGGCAGCGTCGGGTGCGGCACGGCGTAGTCGCCGGCGCGCGGCCGGATGGTGCGCTGCGGGATCGTCGCCGCCGCGAGCGCGGTCGGCGCGCCCGGCAGCTCGTAGATTCCGTCGCGCGGCGGCGTCTCCAGGCGGAAGCGCACGGGCAGCCGCCCGCTCGCGTCGATCGCCGCGTAGCCCGCGGCCGCGAGCTGCTCGGCCGTCTCGCCGCTCGCGGGGACGCGGGCGTGCGCGCGCCCGACCTCCGCGCCGTCGAGCAGCACGCGCACGCGCACCGCGGTGCGCGCGGCGAGCCCCGTCGCCGGCCAGTCCAGGCGGTACGCCTGCAGCGCGGGATCGACGACGAGCTGCACGCCGCCCATCATCGGGCCCGCGCCGTCCGACGGCGTGTAGCGCGCGAGGTAGCCGCCGTCGCACTCGGCAGCCTCGCGCGAGGCCACGCGGCAGATCTCGACCACCGGCGCGCGGCCGCCGTCGAACGTGCCGTGGAACGCGCGCGCGGGGCCGAGCGGCGCGAGGAAGGCGAAGGACGGCGCGGTGGACGCGGGCGCGACGAGCGCCTGCAGCGACTGCAGCGCGCCCGACGCGCGGTCCAGCAGCGTCGGCGCGGTGGGCGAGCGGTCGCCGCACGCGGCGAGCGTGGTGGCGGCGAGCAGCGCTGCGCACCGGGCGGCGCGCGGGACGGCGAGGGGGGATCGCATGGCGGTGTATGGGCGCAGGGTCGGAGCGTGCGCGCAGCGCGCATCGGGCGCGTGTCGCGTCACGCAGGACCCTACGACCGCCGGTGGCGCGGCCCGTACGTCGTTTCTGCGTATCTTTTCGGCGCGCCGGGCCCGCGGCCCCGGACGCACGACGGGCGGGCCGGACCGAAGTCCGGACCCGCCCGCGTGGTGCCGTCCACGCCGCGTCCCCTCCCCCCGAGGTCGCGCGACGCGTGCGGCGTGCCGGCCGTGCGGTCAGCTGCGCGGCGCGACGTATGACTGCAGGTGCTGCTGTATGCGGTTCAGCGCGCGCACGCGGCGCCGCGCGGTCACGGTGTACGGATCCTCCGTACGGGGCGGCGTCGTGTGCCCGGTCGTCACGGCGCCGACATCCGCGCGCGTGGCGACCGTGAGGACGTGTGCGCGGCCCCGGTGGTCGCGAGGCGCGCGGGTGGACGGAGCGAGGACGGTGGGGCGCATGGGACGGCGTGTCGGGGACTCGGGTGTCGGCGCGCCGGTCGTCGGCGCCGCCTGACACCAGTCTCGCGCTTTCCGCCGCGCCGCACGTGGGTCGTTCGACCCGATTTTCGCGGCGCGAGCCCGGGCGAGCCTGTGCGCCGGGCCCGAGCGGCGAACGGCGACTTGCAAGGAAGAGATCTGAAGAGATCGGATGACCGCCGATGCTCCGTGTGGCGGCGAGGAACGTCGCGCGCCACCGGAGCCATCCGCACTTATCGGCCGTTGTCAGATCGCTTCCTTGCAGATGCCGTTGCCGTTGGCCGTTCGGCCCCGGCGCGCCACCGCGCCGACCGCGACCAGGCCCAGTCCCACGAGCCCCATCGTCGCCGGCTCGGGCACGGTGCTCACCGGCGCGGCGCCGTTCGAGAACGTCGCGCGGAAGGCGAGGTTCTCGCTCGCCGGCACCGACCAGCGCATCGCGGCGTACGAGTCCACCGTGCCCGGATACGCGGTGCCGACGCGCGCCGAGAGCCCGTCGCCGAGCGTCGACGTCGTGCGGTACGCGACGCCGCCGAGCTGGTTGAAGCTCCCCGCGAGCGACGGGATGCCGAGGAAGGCGATGTAGCGCTGGCCGGGCAGGACCTGGAGCCCGCCGTCGATCTCGAACACCGTTTCGACGGGCGCGGCGGACGCCGTGCCGAGCCGCGCGGCGCTCTGCCAGAGGATCGGGCCGACGATCCGGTCGGTCGTGCCGTCGTACGCGGCCACGAAGGCGTGGTACGACGTGAGCGCGAAGCTGCGCGAGTCGCCGAGGAAGAAGCTGAAGCGGTCGAGCTGCGTGTACGCCGGCGCGACGAACGTCTGCCCGACGAGCGACGCCTGCGACGGGTTGAGCTGGCCGAAGCCGTTGGCGTGCACGCCGCCGAGGGGCGCGCCGGTGTCGAGCTGCTGCGCGGCGAGTGCGCGCGGGGCGGCGGCGGAGAGCGTGGCCGTCGCGACGGCGGCGAGCGTGGCGGTCAGGCGGACGAGCGACATGGGGGAGTATCCTCGACGCGCGGGGGCGCGGTGTGGGGTCGGTGGAGCGTCGGTGGAGCGTCGGTGGAGCGTCGGTGGAGCGTCGGT
>CBHYLO010000277.1:0-6356 GCA_966128675.1 uncultured bacterium
CTCGCGGCCGCGCGCGCGCAGCTCGCGGCGCACGAGGACCGCTGGCTCCCACACCTGCAGGAGAACGGCGCCGTGCTCGCGGTGGGCGTGGCGCGCCACGTCATCGGCCGCGAGATCGCGGGCGACGACACGCTGGTGCGCGCGCGCGTCGCCGCCGCGGTGGCCGAGTTCCCGCTGCACGAGCCGCTGACGCTGCGCGTGCATCCGGACGACCTGTCGCTGCTGAAGATGGCGTTCGACCTGGAGCGCGGCGGCGACCTGCGCGAGCCGCGCTGGATGGCCGACGACCGCGTCGCGCGCGGCGGCTGCCTGGTGGAGGGCCGCGAGCGCATCGTCGACGGCCGCGTGGACACGGCGCTGGAGCGCGTGTACCGCCAGCTGAGCGGCCAGCATGCCTGAGCTCATGGCCGCGCCCGTCCGCGCCGACGATCCGGCGGCCGCGCTGCTCGCGTCGCTCGCCGGCGTGCCGCAGGTCGTGAGCTACGGCAAGGTGACGCGCGTCGTCGGCCTCGTGATCGAGGCGGCGGGGCTCGACGTCGGGCTCGGGGAGCTGTGCCGCGTCACGTCGCTCTCCGGCGACCGCTCGGTGCTCGCGGAGGTCGTCGGCTTCCACGAGAAGGGCGTGCTGCTGATGCCCCTCGGCGAGATCGACGGCCTGCACCCGGGCAGCGCGGTGCGCCCGCTCGGCCGCTCGTTCGGCGTCGACGTCGGGCCGCAGCTGCTCGGCCGCATCCTGAACGGCCTCGGCCACCCGATCGACGGCAAGGGGAAGCTCGACGCGACGGAGCGCGTGCCGCTCTCCGCCGAGCCGCCCAACCCGCTCGTGCGCGAGATGGTGAGCGAGCCGCTGGAGACGGGCGTGCGCGCGATCGACGGCTGCCTGACGTTCGGCCGCGGCCAGCGCGTCGGCATCTTCGCCGGCTCGGGCGTCGGCAAGTCGACGCTGCTGGGCATGATCGCGCGCCAGGCGCGCGCCGACGTCAACGTGATCGCGCTGCTCGGCGAGCGTGGCCGCGAGGTGCGCGAGTTCATCGAGCACTCGCTCGGGCCGGAAGGGCTCGCGCGCAGCGTGCTGGTGGTGGCGACCGGCGACCAGGCCGCGCTCGTGCGCGCCCGCGGCGCGCTGGTGGCGACCGCGATCGCGGAGTACTTCCGCGACCAGGGCAAGCAGGTGCTGCTGATGGTGGACTCGGTCACGCGCGTCGCGATGGCGTGGCGCGAGATCGGCCTCGCCGTCGGCGAGCCGCCCACCACGAAGGGCTATCCGCCGTCGGTGTTCGCCGCGCTGCCGCGCCTCCTGGAGCGCGCGGGCAACGGCGAGACGGGCGGCATCACGGGCATCTACACCGTCCTCGTGGACGGCGACGACTTCAACGAGCCCGTCGCCGACGCGGCCCGCTCGATCCTCGACGGCCACGTCGTGCTGACGCGCAAGCTCGCCGCCGCGGGGCACTTCCCCGCGATCGACGTGCTCGACTCGAAGAGCCGCGTGCGCGACAACATCATCACGGCCGACCACAAGGCCGCCGCGAACCAGCTGCTGAAGCTCGAGGGCGCGTACCGCGAGAAGGAGGACCTGATCCTCGTCGGCGCGTACCAGCAGGGCAGCGACCAGACGGTGGACGCCGCGATCGCGCTGCGCGAGCAGGCGCTCAGCTTCCTGCAGCAGCCGCCCGACGAGGCGTCGCCGATGCCGCTGACGCAGAACACGCTGAAGCACCTCGCGCAGCAGGTCGCCGCCCGCCGCAACGCGCCGCAGCACCAGATGCAGCAGCAGCAGATGATCCGCCGCTAGCGCACCGCTCTCCGCTCCGCCGTCTCACGCAGCGCCGTCCTCCGCAGCTCCGTCCTCCGCTTCACCGTCCTCCGATGTTCCGCTTCCGCCTCCAGCGAGTCCTCGACATGCGCGCGCGCACCGAGCGCGACGCGGCCACCGCGCTCGTGTCCGCGCAGGAGGCCGCCGACGCCGCGCGCGACGAGCAGCTGCGGCTGGAGCGGCAGCGCGAGCAGCTGGCGGCGGCGCAGCGCACGCCCGACGCGGCCGGCGCCTCGGTGGGCGAGCTGCGCAACCTCGGCTTCCTGCTGGAGCGCCTGGACGAGCAGGTGGCCGGCGCCGCGCAGCTCACCGCCGCGGCCGAGGGGACGGTGCTGCAGCGCGAGGACGCGCTGCGCGCCGCGTTCCGCGATCGCCGCACGCTCGACCGGCTGCGCGAGAAGCACCAGGACGCGTGGCGCGCCGGCGAGATCGCGCAGGACCGCGCGCTGATGGACGAGATCGCGCTCACCCGCTTCACCACCCAGGGCAACTCCGGCAAGCCCGGCGCCGCGCCCGCCTCCGACGCCGGTTCCGGGTCCTGACATGCTGAAGGTCATCCTCTCCGCCGTCGTCGGCCTGCTGCTCGGCCTCGGCGGGACCACCACCCTCGTCGTGCAGCGCGCGAAGCAGGCCGCCGCCAGCGCGCCCGCCGACAGCGCGAAGGGCGCGAAGGCCGCGAAGCACGGCGCCGACTCCGCCGCGAAGCACGGTGCCGCGCCGAGCGACGGCGCCGCGACCGACACGACGGCGCACGCCGCGGCCGCCGACAGCGCGCCGTCGCACGACGCGAAGCCCGCCGACGCGAAGGCCGCCGACGCGCACGCGCCGGCCGCGACGCCGGCGAAGGTCGCGGTGAAGCCCGCCACGCCGACGCCCGCGAAGCACGACAGCGTCGCGCCGCGCGCCGCCGCCGCCGATCCGGTGCGCACGCCCGACCGCGCGGCCGCCGCGCAGGCGATCGCGGAGCGCGTCGCCAACGCCCGCACCGCCGACGCGGGGCAGAGCGCCGAGCGTCGCCTGGCGAAGTACTTCAGCGCGATGGCCGCGAAGGACGCCGCGAAGATCCTGGAGCAGATGGACGACCGCGACGTGCAGCACATCCTGACGTTCATCGCCGACCGCCAGGCGGCGGCGATCCTCGGCAGC
The DNA here is from genome assembly GCA_966128675.1 of uncultured bacterium. Classification (GTDB taxonomy): domain Bacteria; phylum Gemmatimonadota; class Gemmatimonadetes; order Gemmatimonadales; family Gemmatimonadaceae; genus Roseisolibacter. The sequence goes on from CBHYLO010000277.1 coordinate 2,963, forward strand.
CTGCCGGCACAGCGGGCGGCCTCCATCGGGCGCGCCACGCTGCGCCCCCAGCCCACCAAGGGACGCTGATGCAGATCACGACCGCATCCGCCGGCCTGGCCGACCTGCTCGCGCCGGCCGCCGCGCCGTCCGAGCCGCGCCAGACCGAGTCCACCGGCACGACCGCCGAGTCCACCGCCGCCGCGTTCGACGCGATGCTCGCCGCGCTGGTGGGCCCGAGCGTCGCCAGCAGCCAGCCGGCGGCGGCGACCGCCGAGACCGAGACGGCCGTCGACGGCGAGACATCGGAGTCGGACGACGCGGAGTCGACCGACGCCGCGAGCGGGATGGAAGGCGCGCTCGGCGCCGACGCGCCGACGATGGAGACGCTGCACTACGGCCTGCGCACCGACGCGCAGCTCGCGACGCCGCGCCCCGCCGCCGCGGGCGAGCCCGCGTCCGACGAGGGGAAGGCCGCGCACGCGCGCCGCGACGCGCGCCACCAGCTCTCCGGCCACGGCCGCGGCTCGGCGGAGCACACCGCCGCGCGCGAGGCGCGCCTGGCCGCGAAGCAGGCGGCCGATGCGGCGACCGACGACGTCACGATCGAGGACGCGAGCGATGTCGCGAGCGATGTCGCGGCCGACGCCGCCGCCGAGACGGCCGCGCGCTTCGACGCGAACGGGATGGCGCGCGCCGCGCGCACCGATCGTCCCGAGCGCGAGGCGCCCGCGCCCGTCGCCAGCGACGCCGCCCGCGCGCATGCGAACGCGCAGAGCCGCGTCGCGCGCAGTGCGAGCGAGACGCCGGCGTCCACCGCGCCCTCGCGTGACGTCGCGGCGCTCGCGCCCGAGCTGCAGACGCGGCTGGAGCGCGTGATGGACCGCATGCGCGACGAGTTCGGCTACGACGTCGAGGTGGTCGAGACGCAGCGCACGCAGGCGCGCCAGGACGCGCTGTTCGCGCAGGGCCGCACGCAGCCCGGCGAGGTCGTGACGTGGACGCGCAGCTCGCGGCACCTCACCGGCGACGCGGTCGACGTGAAGATCGACGGCGGCTGGGACGACGCCGAGGCGTTCCGCACGCTGCAGCGCGTGGCGAAGGAGGAGGGGCTGAAGACGCTCGGCCCGCGCGACGCCGGGCACCTCGAGCTCCCGCGCCACCTGGCGCGCGAGATCATCGCCGCCGACGTCGACGTGGCCGCGCCCGCGCAGGACGCGCTGCCCGCGGCGCTGCCGAAGCCGACCGCCGCGCCGAAGCAGGCCGCCGTCCCGTCGCAGGTCGTCGCGCCGGTGGCCGAGGTGGCGCCCGTCGCGCAGGTCGCGCGCGTGGCGGAGGTCGCGGCCGTCGCCGCGCCGGCCATCGTCGCCAACGCGAGCGCGAACGTGGACGCCGACGCGAAGCCCGGCGTGCGCACCGCGCGCGGCCCGCGCGCCAACGTGCCCTCGGCGACGCGCAGCGCGCGCGACGAGGCGAAGGGCGAGCGCGGTGAGCGCGGCGAAGGCGCGCCCGGCCTGCAGGTCGCGGCCGGCACGCCCGCCGCGCAGCACGCGCCGCGCTTCGCCGCGGGCGCGCCGATCCTCGGCGCCGCGGCGGTGGATCGCCTCACGAGCGTGACCGATCGCATCGAGGCGGCCGCGGCGGACCGCGGCGTCTCGCACCTCACGCTGCGCGTCGACAACGCGCTCGGCGGCGAGGACCAGATCCGCATCGACGTGCGCGGCCTGTCGGTGGACACGCAGATCGCCCTCGGCGACGCGGCCGCGGCCGAGCGCCTGGGCCACAACGTCGGCGAGCTGCGGCAGGCGCTGGAGCGTCAGGGCCTGACGGCCGACACGGTGCGCATCAGCAGCGCCGGCGCGAAGGCGGCCGAGGCGGCGAACGCCGCGCCCGTGGACGCGGGCCGCGTCGCCGCGTCGTCGGGCGTGAGCGCGGGCACGAACGCCGGCGACGCCGGCAGCGCGCGCGACGGCTCGTCGCAGTCGCAGCACCAGCAGTCGCGCGAGTCGCTGCAGCGCGACGCCCAGCAGCACGGCTCGCGCGACGACCGGCGCGGCCACGACGCCGAGCCCTGGCTCGCCGACGAGTTCACGCCGCGCGGCCACGCCTACGGGCGCGCGCGCCACGGCCGCTGAATCACCCTCCCCGAGACACCATGGCCATCAACGGCACGACGACCGCGCCCCCGATGGGCTCCCTGGAGCCCACCACGCCCGGCGTGATCCCGAGCAACCCGAAGGGAAAGCTCGGCAAGGACGAGTTCCTGAAGATGCTGGTCGCGCAGATGCAGAACCAGGATCCGCTCTCGCCCATGGACGGGCAGCAGATGGCCGCGCAGCTGGCGCAGTTCTCGAGCGTCGAGCAGCTCGTGACGCTGAACGAGACGATGTCGAACCAGGCCGCGGGCCAGAGCGCGCTGCTCGAGTCGCTCGGCGGCAGCCTCACGCTCGGCGCGCTCGGCAAGTCGGTCGAGGTGGACTCGTCGCAGGCCACCGACGCGAGCGGCAACCCGGCGCCGCCGAACACGGTGCTGCGCGGCACGGTCGACGGCGTGCGCTTCACGCCCGAGGGCCCAGTGCTGACGATGGGCCAGTACGAGTTCCCGTTCGGCGCCGTGCTGTCGATCAAGTAAGAACGCACGTCGCGCGAAAATTCCTTACGCAATACGCCCGAACGACGAAACGCGAACCGTGGCTCGCGCGTCGATAGACGCTGCATCGTGACGCTGCCACGTCACGACGCCCGGCGAGCAACACGCTCCGCGTTCGGCCGTCCCCTTCCGTCCTACCTCTCAACGCCCCCGGAGTCGACCCCCCATGCTTCGCTCCCTCTTTGCTGGCGTCTCGGGCCTGCGCAATCACCAGGTCCGTATGGATGTTATCGGCAACAACATCGCGAACGTTAACACGGTCGCGTTCAAGGCCGGCCGCGTGACCTTCAAGGAGGGCTTCGCGCAGCTGCTCGCCGGCGCCAGCCGTCCGCCTGGAGACCAGGGCGGCATCAACCCGATCCAGGTCGGCCTCGGCATGCAGATCGGGTCCATCGACCAGCTCTACACGCAGGGCAACATCGAGACGACGGGCCAGAGCACGGACCTCGCGATCCAGGGCGACTCGCTGTTCGTGGTGCGCAAGGGCAACCAGAGCTACTACACGCGCTCGGGCAACTTCCAGCTCGACGCCGACGGCAAGCTGGTGTCGCCGACGAACGGCTTCGTGGTGCAGGGCCGCATGTACGAGAACGGCCAGCTGAAGGACGGCATCCAGGACATCAAGCTGCCGTTCGGCCAGAAGGTGTCGGCCAAGCCGACGACCGAGATGACGATGGGCGGCAACCTGAACGCCGCCGCGCCGACGTTCGTCGGCGACTTCGACGACGCCGGCCGCGCCGATCCGCAGAACCAGAAGGCGTGGAC
>CBHYLO010000278.1:0-6351 GCA_966128675.1 uncultured bacterium
GTGTCGCCGCGCGCCAGCCGCCACTGCGCCACCACGCACACGTCCGCCAGCTGGATCGCGCGCGCCGTCGGCTCGGCCGCGGGCGCCGCGTCGGCGGCGCGCTGCAGCGTCAGCGCCGCGGCGTCGCCGGCGTCGCGCCGCCCGTCGCCGTACAGCGCGTCCAGCACCCGCAGCCGCAGGTGCCCGCGCGTCCCCGGCCGCAGCTCCGCCAGCCGCTCGGTGGCGGCCAGCGCGTCGCGCGCGCGGCCCTCGTTCAGCGCCAGCGCGTGCTCCGCCAGCAGCGCGTCCACGCGGTCCGCCGGCCGCCCGCCGCGCGCCGCCAGCTGCCGCACCGCGCGCCGCGCGTCCTCCAGCGCCACGGCGTCCTGCTGCGCGGCCATCGCGATCGCCCGCAGGTTGGTGGGACCGAGCTGCGCGAGCGAGGCGCGCATCGTCCGCAGCGCCGCCGAGTCGCCGGCGGAGACGGCGGCCCGCCACCGGAGGAAGGGCGCGAGCGGCAGCCGTCCGTCGACGGTGTCGCCGGCGGCGCGCGGCCGGCCGGCGGCCGACGCCTGGATCTGCGCCAGCAGCTCGCGCGCGGGCACGTACGTCGGCTCCAGCAGCAGCGCGCGGCGCAGCGCCGCGATCGCCCGCGGACGGCCGTCGTCGAGGCCCGCGGTCGCGCCCTCGTGGTGGAGGCGCGCGGCGAGCTCGAACCACGGCTCCGCCCGATCGGGCGTGAGATCGATGAGCCGCTCCCACGCCGCCACCTGCTCCTCGGCGCTCGACGGCGCCGGGTAGCGCGGGCCCGCCAGCGCCACCAGCAGCGCCCGCGCGCGCTCGTCCAGCGTGAGGCGCTCCCGCCACGCCAGCGCGATGGCCCGCGCGCGCGGCGCCGACAGGTGCAGCCGGTCGGCCGCGCGCGCCAGCTGCAGCGCCGCCAGCGCGAACGTCGAGTCCAGCTGCAGCGCCTCCTCGAACCGGCGCACGGCCACCGCATGGCTCCCCCGCCGGAACGCCGCCTGCCCGTCCAGGAACGCCCGCAGCGCGCGCAGCGACCCGGTCGTCTGGCTGGAGAGCGACGCGTCCTCCCCGGCGCCGAGCACCAGGAGGCGCGCCGCCAGCCGGTCCACGAGCGCCGTCACGCTGTCCGCGGGCCCCTCCACGCTCGCCTCGGCGCTCGCCTGGCCGGACGGCACCGCGACGACGGTCGCGCTCACCACCACCCGGCTCGGTGTCCCCACGACGCTGCCCACCACCACCCGCTCGGCGCCCAGCCGGGCGGCGAGACGCACGACCGTGTCGCGCGGGACCTCCACGCTTCCCGTGAGCCCCGCAGAACGCCATGCGGCCAGGACCGCGCCAGCATCGACCGACCTTGCCCCGCTGTCGTCCGCCAGACGCGCCGCCAGCAGCTCGGCCAGCCCGTCGCGGAGGTAGGCGAGCGACCCGCTGGCGCCGGTGACGCGGAACGGGGCGACCACGACCTTCTGCTCCAGGCGCGGCGCCGCGGCGACCGGCGCGGCGGGGGGCTCGCGCTGCCACCAGACGATCCCCGCGATCAGCGCGACGACGACCGCGATCACCGCAGCGACGGCCGGCCGCCAGCGGGGCCGCCCCGGCGCCGGGACCACGCGCACCGGTCCCGCGTCGAGGTCGGCGACGCGGACCGGCAGCGCCGCCACCTCGGGCTCGGTGGTCGGCGCGGCCAAGGGCTCCACCTCCGTCGGCGGCGTCAGCGTCGGCGTGAAGGCCGGCGGGGACGCCAGCACCGCGGTGCCCGCGGCGGCCATCGGTCCCGCGGCCGCGGGCTGCACCTCGCGCTGCCAGTCGATCGGCTCGCGGAGCCGGGCGGCGAACGAGCTGACGACCGGGTCGGGGTCGAGCCCGAGCTGGTCGCGGAGCAGCGTCTCGTGCAGGCGCGCGTGCTGGAGGGCGCCGGCGCGGTCGCCCGTCTGGGCGAGCACCGTCATCAGCGAGACCGCGATCGAGGCGTCGAGCGGGCGGATGGCGGCCAACCGCCGGCGCCAGTCGAGCGCCTCGCGCACCTCGCCCGCGTCCTCCGCCGCGCGCGCCAGCCGCTCGAGCGCGCCGGCGGCCCGATCCTCCAGGCGCTGTCGCTGGGCGGTGGCCCACTGCTCGAACTCCACCGAGCCCGGCAGGAAGAAGCCGTCCAGGAACGGCCCCTGGTAGAGCGCGGCCGCACGCTCCAGCTCGTCGTTCGCGAGCGCCGCCTCGAACTCGCCGACGTCGCTCGTCAGCCGCTCGCGGTGGAGGCGGATGTCCCCCGAGGCCACGAACAGGTCGTCGGCGCCGAGCGCGCGCCGGGCGGCGTAGAGCGCCTGGGTCAGGGAGTGGCGGGCGCGCTCCTCCTCCGCCTCGGGCCAGAGCAGGGTCACCAGCTTGTCCCGGCTCAGCCCGCTTTCACCGGCCACGGCGAGCACCGCGAGCAACGCCTGGAGGCGGCGCTGGCTGGCCGCGCCGCCCAGGGGTTCGCCCGCCGCGTCGGCGACATGCGTGCCGCCAAATGTCCGTAGCCTGAGCACTTACGCTCCGTTTGAGATCCGTCTGAGGTTCGCGTGAGGATGCCGTGAGGACCCCGGTCTACACTCCCGCCCGTGCCACAAGCGGCGCCCCGAACGTGGCGGGCGCGGCCTGGCGGCAGGCCCGTCGAGGGCCGTCCTCGTCGAAGCATAGTGCGCCCGCAGGCCCCGAGCCGTGGCGTCGCGCACGCACCCAACCGTCCCACCGAGGTGATCGATGCCCCGATCCACGGAGCCGAGCGCGACAGTGAAGCGTGAGGATCTCGAGACGCTCGCGCAGGTCGCGATGCTGCGCTTCCCGCTCCGCGCCTCCGAGGCGCGCCGGCTGGAGCGCATGCGCACCCTGCTCGCCGCCGGTGCCGAGCTCGGGCGTGCGCTGGGCTCGTACACCCATTGCGGCCTCGTGAACTGTCAGGGCTCGCACGGCGTCGGCAGCCTGTGCGACGAGGGCGAGGCGTTCTATGCGGCCTTCGTGCGGTACACCGAGCTGATGCACGAGATCGCCGAGGAGTACCGTCACTTCACGCACGAGGCGCCCAGCCCGTTGATCGTCGCGGGCCTGGAGCGGGGCGCGGGCCAGCCGCAGCTGGAGGTCGCGTGACCGCGCCGCGCCTGGTCGGCGCGCCGGAGGTCCGGCCGCTCGACGCGCGCCGGGTCGCGCCGGCGAGCCGCGTGCTCATCGTCTCCAACCGCCTGCCCGCGACCGTCCGGGTCGACGAGGGGCGCGTCGAGCTGACCTCGAGCGCCGGCGGCCTCGCGACCGGGCTGCGCGGCGTGCACGACGCGGCGGGGAGCACCTGGATCGGATGGTCCGGCGCGCCGGCCGAGCTGCCGACGGCCACCCGGCGCGAGATCGCGCTCCGCCTGGCGGAGGTGGACGCCCTCGGCGTGCCGATCCACGGGCCCGAGATCGCCGGCTTCTACCAGCGCTTCGCGAACGGCGTGCTGTGGCCCGTGCTGCACGACCGCGACGACCATCCCGATCCGCACCCGGACGACTGGGCGACGTATCGCGCCGTCAACGCGCGCTTCGCCGCCGTCGTGGCCGAGGAGGCGCGGCCGGGCGATCGCGTGTGGGTGCACGACTACCATCTGATGCTCGTGCCGCGGCTGCTGCGGGCGCGGCGTCCCGACCTGCGCACCGGCTTCTTCCTCCACACGCCGTTCCCCGACTCGCTGGCGTCGCTGCCGCAGCGGCGCACGCTGCTCGACGGCATCATGGGCGCGGACGTCGTGGGCTTCCACACGCCCGCCTACGCGGCGCGCTTCGGCGACGCGGTGCGCGCGACGCTGGGCCGCGACGTCGAGCTGGCCGCGGGCGCCGGCGTGGCCGACGACGACGGGCGCGCGGTGTCGGTGCACGCCTGCCCGATGAGCGTCGACGCGGCGAGCTTCGCGGCGCGGGCGACGGACCCGCGCGTGATCCGCCGCGCGAAGGCGCTGCGCGCGCCGGGCGGGCCGCTGTTCGTCGGCGTCGACCGGCTGGACCACACGAAGGGGATCCCCGAGCGGCTGGCCGCGTTCGAGCGGCTGCTGGACGAGCGTCCCGAGCTGCGCGGCCACGCGCGGCTGCTGCAGCTGGCCGTGCCGTCGCGCGAGGACGTGCCCGCGTACCGCGAGCTGCGCGCGCGCGTGGAGGCGCTGGTGGCGCGCGTGAACCGCCGCTTCGCGACGCCCGCGTGGCAGCCCGTCACCTACGTGTACGGCAGCGTCGACGAGGTCGAGCTGTCGGCGATGTACTGCGCCGCCGACGTCATGCTGGTGACGCCGCTGCGCGACGGCATGAACCTCGTCGCGAAGGAGTTCGTCGCCAGCCGCATCGACGAGGAGGGCGTGCTGGTGCTCGGCGAGCACGCGGGCGCGGCGGCCGAGCTGCGCGCCGCGCTGCTGGTGGATCCGCGCGACGCGGGCGAGCTGGCGCGCGCGTACGGCCGCGCGCTCGACATGTCGCTGGCCGAGCGGCGCGTGCGCATGCGCCGGCTGCGCGCGCGCGTGGACGCGCACGACGTGCGGCGCTGGGCGGACGAGTGCCTCGCGCTGCTGGGCGCGGACCTGCAGGCCTCGGAGCGCCGCGGCCCCGGGCGCTGACACGCCAGTCATCGACGCACGGGCACGGGCTGCGACGGCGGCGCGCGGAGCGAGATCCGCGCGCCGCCGTCGCGCGTGCTCCCGTGTGCATCGCCGCGCACCCCTGCACGACCGCGCGCACGTCGCTATCGTTTCCGACCATGCCCACCGGCATCGCTTCGCACCGCCTCACGTCGCGCCGCGCACGCGCGCGCGCCCTGCCCACGTCGACCGCCGCGCGCGGATGACGGAGGCCGGGCTGCCCGCCGTGGTGCTCGCGCTGATCGGTGGGCCCGTGGCGTCGATGGCGCACGCCGAGGCGCTGCTCTTCCTGCGGCGCGTCGCCCCCGAGGCGCGGACCACGGCCGCCGTCGCGAGCGCGGCGCAGCTGGCCACGCTGGACGCCGCGCGCCGCTGCCTCGCCGAGCTGGCCGACGCGGCACTGGTGGCCGGCGCGGGTCCGGACGCCTATCGCTACGCGCCCGCGGACGACGCCGCGCGCCACGCCGTCGACGCGCTGGCCGAGATGTACGAGACGAAGCCCGTGACGCTCATCCGCGCCATCTACAGCCGGCCCGCGCCGCCGCCGCGGCCGTCGTCGGCCGTGCAGTCGTTCGCGGACGCGTTCCGCCTGCGCCGCGAGGACGGCTGACGGATGGACATCGGCATGGACATCGGGCTGCTCGTCTACGCGCTCTGCGCGCTCACCAGCCTCGCCTGCGCGGTGCTGCTGCTCCGCGCCTACCGACGCGCGCGCCAGCGCCTGCTGCTGTGGAGCGGGCTCTGCTTCTGCGGGCTGGCGCTCAACAACGTGCTGCTGGTGGTCGACACGCGCTTCGCGCCGGAGACCGACCTGTCGCTGATGCGCACCCTGCCGGCGCTCGTCGGCGTGTCGCTGCTGCTCTACGGCTTCATCTGGGACGCCGATGCGTGACACGACCGCGCTGACGCTGGCCGTCGCGGGCGCCCTGGCCATGGGCTACGCGCTGGCCGCGCTCTTCTTCACGCGCTTCTGGCGCCGCACGCGGGTCGCGCTGTTCGGGTGGTTCGCGCTGGCCTTCGGGCTCCTGGCCGCGCAGCGGCTGTCGCTGATCGTGTTCGACCGGGCGCCGGACGCGTTCCCGTGGAGCCACATCGTGCGGCTCGCGGCGTTCCTGCTGATCCTGACGGGGATCGCGCTCCAGAACCGGGCGCCGCGCGGGTCGCGCTGAGCGAGCGGTCAAGCGTGGGCGGGCCGCGGCCGACACTCGTGAGGGACAGTGACGCGTGGCCCCCGCCCCCTCCGGGCGGTGTCGCGGCGTGTCGTTCCCGCCCGAGCATGTCCACGCCCGCCCTCCTGCTGCGCGACGTCGCCCGCCTGGTCCTGCTCCTCCGCGCCGCGGGCGCCGGGGCGGACCTGCGGCGCGCCGCGCTGCGGACCGCCGTCCGCGCGGCGCGCCACGCCTCGGTCGACCTCGCGGTCGACGAGCGGACGCTGCGCCTGAACGGCGTCGCGCACCTGGGCGCGACGGCGGAGGAGCAGGCGCTCGTGGCGACGCTGCGCGACGCGGGCATCGCGCGGCTGACCGTGCGCGCGGGCGCCGGCGTGCGCGACGTCGCGCACCTCGCGGGGCTGCTCGCGACGACCGAGGGGGCGACCGGCACGGCGCTGGTGCGCGAGCTGGACGCGCGACGGCTGTGGAGCGTGCGCCTGGTGGCCGCGCCCGACGGCGCGGCGGCGCGCGAGCCGTCGCCGGCGCTGGCGGGTGCCCTCGTGCTGGTG
>CBHYLO010000279.1:0-6334 GCA_966128675.1 uncultured bacterium
ACGAGCTTCGAGGAGCTCGCGGGCGCGCTGCGCGGCACGGCCGCCGCGGTGCTCGGCGCCTCGGCCGCGCTGCTCTACCGCCTGGGGGAGGCGCGCTTCGGCGAGGACCCCGACACGCTCGTCGCCGTGCTCGTCGCGGACGCCGGCGGCTTCGGCGCCGACGTGCCGGGGCGCTCGCGCACCGTGCCGCTCGGCGAAGACGCCGCCGTCGCCGAGACGGTGCGCACGGGTGCGCCGATCTTCCACGCCACGCCCGAGGAGCGCGGGCGGCGCTACCCGCACCTGATGGCGCACTCGACGTCGACGCGCTTCGGCTCGTGGGCGATGCTCCCGCTGCTGGTGGAGGGGCGCCCCGTGGGCAGCCTGGCGCTGGCGTGGGACGGCCCGCAGCCGGGCGGCGGGTTCACGGAGGGCGACCGCGCGCTGGCGACGGTGCTCGCCGCGCAGTGCGCCGTCTCGCTCGAGCGCGTGCGGCTCTACGCGGCAGAGCGCGCGGCGCGCGAGCGGGCCGAGGCCGCGCTGGCGGCGGCGGAGGCGGCGCGGACGGCCGCCGAGGCGGCGAACCGCGCCAAGGGCGAGTTCCTCGCGGTGATGTCGCACGAGCTGCGCACGCCGCTGAACGCGATCGGCGGCTACGCGGAGCTGCTGGATCTGGGGATCCGCGGCCCCGTCACCGAGGCGCAGCGCTCGGACCTCGCGCGCATCCAGCAGAGCCAGCGGCACCTGCTGGGGCTGATCAACCAGGTGCTCAACTACACGCGCGTCGACGCCGGCGCGGTGCGCTACGACGTCGCCGACGTGCCGGTGGCGCAGGCGCTCGCGGCGGCCGAGGCGCTCGTCCTCCCGCAGGCCCGCGCGCGGGGGCTCACCCTGGTGCGCGGCGGCTGCCCGCCGGGGCTGGCGGCGCGGGCGGACGGCGACAAGCTTCAGCAGATCCTGCTCAACCTGCTGTCGAACGCGGTGAAGTTCACCGAGCCGGGGGGCGAGGTGCGCGTGACGTGCGCCGACCGGGAGGGGCGCGTGGCGATGGTCGTGTCGGACACCGGCGTCGGGATCGCGCCGGAGAAGCTGACGAGCGTGTTCGAGCCGTTCGTGCAGGTCGACCAGCGGCTCACGCGCCCGCACGAGGGGGTGGGGCTGGGGCTGGCGATCAGCCGCGAGCTGGCGCGCGGCATGGGCGGCGACCTCGGCGTCGAGAGCACGCTCGGGGCGGGCAGCACCTTCACGCTCACGCTGCCCCGCGCCTGAGGCGCCCCTGGTGCTGCCGCCGGCGCGATGGCGCTCGCGCGAACGTGCTTCGCGCGAGCGGCCGCGCGGCGTGCTGGCGGTCGCGCGGCTCCGCGTCGGGTCGCCGGCCGCATCATCGACACATGGCCCGACGCGCCGTCGTCGGGCCGCTGGCGTGGCCGCTCAGTCGTCGCGGTGGTATGCGCGGATCACCTCCGTGCCCGCCCATGCGCGGACGCGCGTCACTCCGGCTTCCGCGCCGCCTTCCCAGGCGAGGCGGTCGAGCGCGCGTAGCAGTGCCGTCACTGGCGCGCCCCGGGCGCGCGCCTCGCGGGCGACGGCGCGGAGCGCCTCGGCGAGCGGCTCGCCGCGCGGGTCGGCCGCCGCGTCCGCCCGCTGCCAGGCGGCCCGCAGCGCGCCCTGACAGTGCGCGATCACGTCGTCGGCGGGGGCGTGGGGCGCCGGCCCGCTCGGCGGCGCGCTCTCGTCATCGGCGGAGGCCGCCATCGGCCGGACGTTCACGGGAGGGGGCTAGGGCAGGCGCGCACGCACGCGTCGCCACAGGTGGAACCGGCATAGCGGCAGGGCGGTGGTGCACGGCGTGGGCCAAACCGTCAGGGAACCGCCGGAGCATTCCGGGTTTTCCCGGAGGGCGCCGCGCGGAGGGATCGGCTGAGGGTGCGTTCCGAGCGAGCTGCCGTGCGTCCATGTTGGCGAGCATCTCATCCGGTGCGAGCTCCGGCGCCCGGAATTCGCGGGAGCGTCGGGGGCTTCGAGGGCGGAGGTCCGGGGGAGAGTCCCGGTACGGCGGCTCCGGCGCGTCGCGATCGACCGGGGGCGAACCGTCCGCGGGCCAGGCAGTCGACCGGTCGGTCATCCTGGCTCTCGGGCCGCTGCGCCACGGCGGCGCCGGGGCCCCGCCGCCAAATCGTCCGGAGCCGCTGGCTCGCGCGCCGCGTGCGGCACCTCCGCGTATGTTCGAGAGGCGGGGCCGGGGCACGTCCCGCGGCATGTTGCCCGGACAGGCGATGCGCGGGTCGCCGCGCTCCACCGGACCTCCGCGACGGCACGGGATGGCCCCATGATCCGCTCCCCGGGTGACGTCGTGCTCGAGGACGCGCTCCGGGTAACCGAGGCACGTCCGCTGATCAATCCATCCTCTTCCCGCAGCGCGCGATGACGGAGGGCCCCCCCCCCCCCCCCCCCCCGCCCGCCCCGCCCCCCGCCCGCCCCCCGGCCGGCCCCCGCGGCCGCGCGCCGCCCGAACGCGCCCACCCGCCCCCCGGCGGCGCCGACGCGCCGGAGCCGGCCGCCGGGCCGTCGGCCGACGTGCCGGCGGCCGACGTGCCGGCCGCGGACGCGCGGGCCGCGGACGCGAGGCCCGCCGAGCCGCCGATCACCGTGGTGGGGATCGGCGCGTCGGCCGGCGGCCTGGCCGCGCTCAGGACGTTCTTCCAGCACGTCGCGCCGGACAGCGGGCTCGCCTACGTGGTCGTGGTGCATCTCTCGCCCGACCACGAGAGTCACCTCGCCGAGCTCCTGCAGCCGCACGTGCGCGTCCCCGTCCAGCAGGTGACGGAGGCGACGCGGCTGGAGGTCGACCGCGTCTACGTCATCCCGCCCGGCCGGAACCTGTCGGCCGTGGACACGCACCTGCGCCTCTCGCCGCTCGAGGAGCAGCGCCGCGAGCGCGCCCCCATCGACCACTTCTTCCGCACGCTCGCCGCCACGCACGACGGCGCGTCCATCGGCGTCATCCTCACCGGCACCGGCTCCGACGGCACGCTCGGCGTCCAGGCCATCAAGGAGAAGGACGGCCTCGTGGTCGTGCAGGACCCGGGGGAGGCCGAGTACGACGGGATGCCGCAGAGCGTCGTCGCCACCGGACTCGCCGACCTCGTCCTCCCGCTGGCCGAGATCCCGGGTGCCATCGCGCGGTTCGCGCACACCGCACCGCGCGTCGCGATGCCCGCCGAGGAAGAGGACGCGGAGGGCGACGAGCGCCAGCTGCTCCAGCGCATCTTCGTCCAGATCCGCACCCGCACCGGGCGCGAGTTCTCCTCCTACAAGCGCTCGACGCTCCTGCGGCGCATCGGGCGGCGGATGCAGCTCCGGCAGGTCGAGGAGCTCCCCGCGTACCTCGCGCTCCTGCGCGAGCAGCCGGAGGAGGTCCAGACCCTCGCCGACGACCTGCTCATCACCGTCACCAGCTTCTTCCGCGACCCGGACGTGTTCGGGGCGCTGGCGGCGGAGGTGGTCCCCGGGCTCTTCGACGGCAAGGGGGCGGACGACGACCTGCGGGTGTGGAGCGTGGGCTGCGCGACCGGCGAGGAGGCCTACTCGCTCGCCATCCTCCTGCTCGAGGAGGCGGCCCGCCGGGAGGTGAGGCCGCGCCTGCAGGTCTTCGCGTCCGACCTCCATCCGCACTCCCTGGAGCGGGCGCGGGAGGGATTCTACCCGGGCGACATCGAGATCGACGTGAGCGCCGAGCGCCTGGGGCGCTTCTTCGTCCGCGAGGACGGCGGGTACCGCGTCCGCAAGGAGGTGCGCGAGCTCGTCGTCTTCTCCCCGCACAACCTCCTCTCGGACCCGCCCTTCTCCCGGCTCGACCTCGTCGCGTGCCGCAACGTGCTGATCTACCTCCAGCGGTCCGTGCAGCAGGACGTCGTGGAGCTGTTCCACTACGCGCTCCGGCCCAACGGCGTGCTGGTGCTCGGGACGTCGGAGGCGGTGGACGGCACTGAGCTGTTCCGGGTGGTGGACAAGAAGCGCTGCCTCTACCGCAAGCGGAACGTGGCGGCGCCGGAGCCGCGGCTGCCGGTGTTCCCGCTGCAGCGCCGGCCGGTCGGGGCGCAGCCGCGGCGTGAGGAGCGCGAGGCCGAGCTGATCGCCCCCGGACCGCTGCACCAGCGCTTGGTGGAGCGCTACGCGCCGCCGAGCCTGCTCGTCGGCCCGGACGACCGCGTCGTGCACCTCTCCGAGCACGTCGGCCGCTACCTGGTCCACCCCGGCGGCGCGCCGACCACGAACGTGTACCGGCTGGTGCGCGAGGAGCTGCGCTTCGAGCTGCGCTCGCTGCTGGATGGCGCGCGCCAGCACCGCGCCCCCCGGCGCTCGCGGCCGATCCCGGTGCAGCTCGAGGGCGAGCGGCTCGCGGTCGTCCTGGCCGTCCGCCCGGCGCCCGACGCCCAGGAGGAGGGCTTCGCGCTCGTCCTCTTCGAGGAGCGCGAGCCGGAGGCGGAGGAGCATCCGGAGCCCGCGCCGGCGGCCGGCGTGCTGGCCGCCGGCGACGCGGCGGCGGGCGCGCACGTGCTCGCGCGCGAGCGCACGCGCGTGCGGGAGCTGGAGGCGGAGATCACCCTCCTGCGCCACCGGCTCCAGAGCACGGTCGAGGAGTTCGAGACGAGCCAGGAGGAGCTGCGCGCCTCGAACGAGGAGTTCCAGTCGGCCAACGAGGAGCTGCGCTCCACGCTCGAGGAGCTGGAGACGAGCAAGGAGGAGCTGCAGAGCATCAACGAGGAGCTGCAGACGGTCAACCAGGAGAACCGGCACCGCGTCGAGGAGCTGCGGCAGATCACCGGCGACCTGCAGAACCTGCTCGGCGCGACCGACATCGCCACGCTGTTCCTCGACCGGCAGCTGCGGATCCTGCGCTTCACGTCGCCGGTGGCCGAGCTGTTCAGCGTACGTCCCGCCGACCGCGGGCGGCCGCTGTCGGACCTGACGCACCGCCTGGACTACCCCGACCTGCAGCGCGACGCTCAGCGCGTGCTCGAGACGCTGGTGCCCATCGAACAGGAGGTGGGGGAGGCCGGGGCGCCCGCCGAGAGGCGGCGCTGGTACCTGGCCCGGCTGCTCCCGTACCGGACTCCCGAGGACCGCATCGAGGGGGTGGTCCTCGTCTTCGTCGACATCACGGCGCGCCGACGCGCCGAGGACGCCCTGCGCGCCGACGAGGCACGCCAGGCGTTCGTGCTCGCGCTCAGCGACGCGCTGCGCCCCGTCGGCGACGCCGTGGCCATCCAGTCGATCGCCACGCGCATGCTCGGCGAGCACCTGGGGGTGAGCCGGTGCGTCTATGCCGAGTTCGTGGTGGAGGACGGGCGCGAATGGGTCGTCATCGCGCCCGAGCACCGGGCGCCGGGGGCGGCGAGCTTCGCCGGCCGGCACCCCGCCGAGCAGTTCGGTCCCGACGTCGGCGACCTGCGCGCCGGCCGGGACATCGTCGTGGCCGACAGCCAGGCGGAGGGCGGCCCCGACGCCGCCGCCGAGGCGCTCCGGCAGACGTGGCGGGCGCTCGGCGTGCGGGGCCGGCTCGGCGTGCCGCTCGTGAAGGACGGGCGGCTCCTCGCCGGGCTCGGCGTGCAGCACGACGCGCCGCGCGCCTGGACCGCCGCCGAGGTCGCGCTCGTCCGCGAGGTGGCCGAGCGTACCTGGGACGCCGTCGCGCGCGCCCGCATCGAGGCGGCGCTCCGGGCGAGCGAGGCGCAGTACCGCGCGCTCTTCGAGACCATGGGCCAGGGCTATTGCGACCTGGAGCTCGCGCGCGACGCCGACGGGCGGGTGGTCGACCAGCGGTACCTCGCCCTGAACCCGGCGTTCGAGCGGCTGTTCGGCGTTCCGGCCGCCATGGCCACGGGCCGGCTCGCCTCCGAGGTGTTCCCGTCGCTCGAGCCGTGGTGGCACGACGCCTTCGCCCGGATCGCCGCCCGGGGCGCGCCCGAGCGGATCGAGCACGCGGTCGCGTCGCTGGGCCGCTGGTTCGAGGTGTTCGCGTACCCGCGCGGCGGCGACCGGCTCACGGTGCTGTACGAGGACGTGACCGAGCGGCACCGGACGGAGGCGGCGCTCCGGGCGAGCGAGGCACGGCAGGCGTTCCTGCTGCGCCTGAGCGACGCGCTGCGGCCGCTCACCGACGCGACGGCCATCGAGGCGGCCGCCTCCCGGATTCTGGGCGAGCACCTCGGGACGGACCGCGCCTACTACGTCACGATCGACGACGTCCGGGGGCTCGCCGTCGTGGCGGCCCCCAACCCGGGGCCCCGGACCCCGCCTGGGTCCCCGGGCCCCCCCCCGGCGGGGGTAGCGGGCCGGCGCGGAACGCCGC
>CBHYLO010000280.1:0-6333 GCA_966128675.1 uncultured bacterium
GTCCTCGGCGTGGACGCGAGCGCGCCGCTCATCGAGCGTGCCCGCGCCGCGCCGCCGCCCCCCGGCGCCCCCGCGCCCGACTACGCCGTCGCGAGCTACGAGGCGATGGCCGCCGACCCGTCGCTGGCGCGCGGGCCGTTCGACCTCGTCGCGGTGAACTTCGCGCTGCTCGGCGATCCCGTGACGCCGGCGCTGGCCGCGTGCGCGGCGCGCCTCGCGCCCGGCGGCCGCGTCGTCGTGCAGACCGTGCATCCGTGGGTCGCCGCCGGCGACGGGCCGTACGAGCCCGGGTGGCGCGAGGAGACGTTCGCGGCGTTCGCCGTGCCGTTCCCGAGCACCATGCCGTGGTACTTCCGGACGATGGCCGGCTGGCTCGACGCGCTGCGCGACGCCGGCCTGCGCCTCGCGCGCGTGCACGAGCCGCTGCACCCCGAGACGCGCCGCCCGCTGTCGCTCGTGCTGGTCGCCGGACGGGACTGACCGTTCGGAAGGCGTTCGCGCACGGGGCGGGTGACTGGCGCGCGCGCGGGGAGGTCCGCACGTTCGGCGCATCCGCGTCAGCGTCCACGCGTGCGGACGCGCGTCGGTGGCCCGTCCTCTCTCCCCGTCGACCCATGTCTCTCCGCCCGGAGCTCCGGGTGGCTGCGCTGGTGGCGCTCGCCGTCCCCGCGGCCGCTCGCGCGCAGCTCACCATCACCGGCCGCGTCACCGACGATGGTGGCCGTCCCGTCGCCGGCGCCCAGGTGGGCGTGCCCGGCACCGCCGTCGGCGTGCTGGCCGGCGACGACGGCACCTACCGCCTGGTCGTGCGCGACCCGCGCGGGCCGACCGCGCTGCTCGTGCGCTACGTCGGCTATCGCCCCGGCCGCGCGACCATCGCGCAGACGTCCGGCACCGCGACGCAGGACTTCGCGCTCGTGCGCGACGTGCTGCAGCTGTCGCAGATCGTCACCACCGGCACGCGCACCGAGACCGAGCGCGCGCAGCTCGGCGCGACGCTCGCCACCGTGCAGGGCGAGCAGCTGTCCAACGCCGCCACGCCGCAGCTCGACGTCGCGCTCTCGGGCAAGGTCGCCGGCGCGCTCGTGCAGCAGAACTCGGGCACGCCCGGCGGCGGCACGAGCGTGCGCATTCGCGGCCTCTCCACCATCAGCCGCAGCGCGGAGCCGCTCTACATCGTCGACGGCGTGATCGTCGACAACTCGTCGCGGCAGCTCGTGGACCTCGGCGGCTACACGACCAACCGGCTGGCGGACCTCGACCCGAACGACATCGAGCGCGTCGAGATCGTGAAGGGCGCCGCCGCGGCCGCGCTCTACGGCTCGCGCGCCAACGACGGCGTGGTGCAGATCTTCACCAAGCGCGGGCGCTCGGGCGCGCTGCGCACGACCTTCCGCCAGACCTACGGCACCGACGAGGTCGAGCACTTCGTCGACGTGAACCGGGCGCCGGTGAACCTCGCCGGCCAGCCGGTGACGCGCTACGACTACCAGAACGACATCTTCCGCACCGCGCGGTCGTACAACACGTCGTTGAACCTCTCCGGCGGCGACGACCGCACGCAGTTCTACCTCGCCGGCGCGCTGCAGGACCAGCAGGGCGTCATCCGCGCCACCGACTACCGGCGCCAGAACGTCCGCCTGAACCTCGACCGGCAGCTCAACTCCTGGCTCAAGCTCAACACGAGCACGAGCTACATCACGAGCAACTCGGACCTGACGCCCAACGGCGGCATCGTCGCGCAGTACGGCGTGCTCACGAACTTCCTGTTCATGAGCAACGACCGGAGCCTCTATCCCGATCCGGTCACCGGCCAGTACCCGCTCGGCCAGTCGGCGGCGAACCCGCTGGACGTGATCGCCAACTGGAAGGCGCCGCAGGCGGTGAACCGCTACGTGGGCGGGCTGCAGCTGCAGGCGACGCCGCGCAGCGACGTCACGGTCGACTACCGGTTCGGCTACGACGCCTACACCGAGAACGCGTCGCTCTTCGTCCCGCGCGGCACGACCGCGATCGCGTTCCCGACGGGCGTCGCGACGGACGCGAACAACCGCGCGCGGCTGCTGAACTCGGACCTCGACGTGAGCTGGCGCGCGCGCCCCGCGAGCTGGCTGCAGGTGACGCCGAGCGTGGGCATGAACTGGCAGCAGCAGCGCTTCGACGTGCTCGTGAGCCGCGCCGAGGACCTCGTGCCGGCCACCGGCACGCTGCAGGGCAGCCGGCAGTTCGCCACCCAGGCCCGCGACGACCGGCGCACGCTCGGCTTCTACGGGCAGGCGCAGGTGGGCGTCAGCGAGCTGCTGTTCGTGACCGCCGCGCTGCGCTCCGACGCCTCCAGCGCGTTCGGCGCCGACGAGCGCACGCAGTACTTCCCCAAGCTCGGCGCGTCGTTCGACGTGTCGGGGACGCAGTGGTGGAAGGACCTCGCGGGCAGCGCGGTGAGCCGCCTGCGCCTGCGCGCCGCGTTCGGCTACTCGGGCGGCCAGCCGGCGGAGAGCTTCGCGCGCTTCTCCAACTACGTCTTCGAGCCGGCCGGCACCGTGGCCGGCATCGCCAACAGCACCACGCTCGGCAACGAGGGGCTGAAGCCGGAGCGCCAGCAGGAGCTGGAGCTCGGCGCCGACGTCGAGCTGCTGCGCGGCCGGCTGGGCGTCGAGGCGACGTGGTTCGACAAGACGACGTCCGACCTGATCCTGCCGCGCGCGGTGCGCCCGTCCAGCGGCTTCCAGGACCAGCTCGCGAACGTCGGCGAGCTGCGCAACCGCGGCCTGGAGCTGCTCGTGAAGACGGTGAACCTCGAGGGGCCGCGCCTGGGCTGGAACACGAGCCTGACGCTGACGACGAGCGATCCGGAGGTGACGCGGCTGTCGACCGGCGGCGCGTTCTTCATCCCGGGCAGCTTCAACATCATCCGGGTCGCCACCGATCCGGGCGACGGCAGCGCGCCGGGCCACTTCTTCGGCACGACGTACGTCCGCGACGCGCAGGGGCAGATCCTCGACGCCGCGGGCAAGCCGATCCAGGACGCGAGCGGCCGCATCGTCGGGATCCCGGCGATCGGGCCGCGCCTGGTGATCGGCAACCCGAACCCGAAGGCGTTCTTCTCGCTCGCCAACGACTTCACCGTCGGCAAGCGGCTGTCGTTCCGCGCGCAGCTGGACGGCGTGCGCGGCGTCGACGTGTTCAACTTCGACCGCCGTCTGCTGGAGACGCCCGCGTTCGGCTCGGGCGCCGAGTACGCGCGCGAGCTGACGGGCGAGGTGCCGCGCGGCTACTTCGCGGCGCGCCGCGGCATCTTCGAGGAGTACGTCGAGAAGGGCGACTTCGTGAAGCTGCGCGAGCTGTCGGTGAGCTACACGCTGGGCGCGGGGCTGCTGCGCCGCGTGGGCGCGCGCGGCGCGCAGGGCGCGACGCTGACGCTGGCCGGCCGCAACCTCAAGACGTGGACGGACTACACCGGGTGGGACCCGGAGACGAACGCCGGCGCGCAGAGCACGCTCGTGCGCGGCTTCGCCTTCGCCACCACGCCCATCCCGCGCAACGTGACGGCCGCCGTCACGGTGAACTTCTGAGGCGCCCCGCCATGACGACGCACATGAGATCTCTCGCCGCCGCGGCGCTGGCCTTCGCGCTCGCCGGCTGCGCGCTGGACGTCACCAACCCCAACGCCGCGCCCGAGCAGGTGGCCGTCACCACGCCCGCCGGAGTGCGCGCGATCGCCGTCGGGCTGCAGGGCCGCTACGGCAACGCGATCGAGCACGCGGTGTGGGTGCCCGGCCTCGTCGCCGGCGAGCTGGGGACGCTCACCAACTCGCAGTCGCAGCACCGCGAGTTCCAGCGCTTCCCCAACGCGGCGCTCAACACGCCGCGCATCGAGTCCACGAACCTCGACCTGCTGGCGTTCTGGTCGCGCCAGTACGCCACCATCCGCGCGGCCGACGACGTGCTCGCCGGCCTGTCGCAGGTCGCGCTGGCGCCGGGCACGGAGTCGGGCATGACCGCGCTCGCGAAGACGCTGAAGGCGGCGAGCCTCGGCACGCTGGCGGAGGCGTGGCAGCAGGTGATCCTGGAGCCGTCGCAGGAGACGCCGGCGTTCGCCGACCGCACGGCGACGCTGACGCGCGTGCTGGAGCTGCTGGCGAGCGCGCGCGCGGACCTCGCGGCGCAGGCGCCGTCGACGGAGTTCACGAGCACGATCCTGATGCCGGGGATCGACCTGCCGAACACGATCCGCGCGTTCCAGGCGCGGTGGGCGCTCGCGGCGGGGCAGTACGAGCAGGCGCTGACGTTCGCGAACGAGGTGCCGGCGACCGCGACGTCGGAGTACCGCTACTCGACGGTGGACGCGAACCCGATCTGGGGCGCGATCACGGCGAACCGCTACTTCGGCGCGGTGCAGACGCTGCGCACGGGCGCGGAGGCGGGCGACGCGCGCGTCACGCGCCTCTTCGGCGCCACGCCGATCGACTCGCTCGGCGGCACGCGCACGCTGGGGGTGCTGGTCTACCGCACGTCGGCGGACGCGTACCCGCTGTTCACGCAGGACGAGCTGTCGCTGATCCGCGCCGAGGCGCACGCGCGCCAGGGGCGGCTGCCGCAGGCGATCACGGAGCTGAACCGCGTGCGCACCGCGGCGGCGCTCCCCGCGCGCACGGCCGCCGAGCTGGCGACGCAGCAGGCGGTGCTCGACGAGATCCTGCGCCAGCGCAAGCTGTCGCTCTTCCTCAGCGGGCTCGCCTGGGCGGACCTGCGCCGCTTCGGCCGCACGGCGGACGCGCGCGTGGCGTGGCTGCCGTATCCGGAGCAGGAGCGGGCGTCGAACCCGAACACGCCGGCGAATCCGTGAGCGACGCCGCGGACTGCGGATTGCGGGCTGCGGATCCTGCATCGTCGTACCGGGCCTGAACTGCGAACGGCATCGGCGAGGAAGAGATCTGGAAAGATCGGATGACGGCGGATGGCTCCGTGTGGGGCGACGTTCCTCGCCACCCCGCGGAGCCATCCGCACTTATCCGCCGTTCTCGGATTGCTTCCCTGCCGATGCCGTTCGGGTCCGGCACGCCGGAGCATCCCGGCTTCAGGATCCGCGGCCCGCCGTCCGCAGCTTCACTGAATGATCTGCTCCCCCAGCCGCACCGTGAACGTCTGCCGGCCGCCGGTGCGGCGGATCACCTCGACGCGGGCCGTGCCGCCCGGGCCGACCGCGCGCAGCACGCGCCGCATGTCGCCGCTCTGCTCGATGGCGGTGTCGTTGATGCGCGTGATGATGTCGCCGGGGCGCAGGCCCACGCGGTACGCGTCGGTGTCCTGGTCCATCTGGTAGATCAGGACGCCCTCGCGCACCGGGAGGCCGAGCTGCTGCGCGAGCGGCTGCGTGACGTCCACGGGCACGACGCCGAGCACCGCGCGGCGCACGCGGCCCGTCGCGATGAGCTGCTCGGCGATGTTGCGCGCGAGGTTGATCGGGATCGCGAAGCCGAGCCCCGTCGCGCTGGGGATGATCGCGGTGTTGATGCCGATCACGCGGCCCTGCGAGTCGAGCAGCGGCCCGCCCGAGTTGCCCGGGTTGATCGCGGCGTCGGTCTGGATCAGCGCCTCCAGCGTCGCGCCGCGGATGGAGCGGTTGAGCGCGGAGACGATGCCGGTGGTCACCGAGCGCTCGTAGCCGAGGGGGTTGCCGATGGCGATCGCGATCTGGCCGGGCACCAGCCGGTCGGAGTCGCCCACGGGCACCACCGGCGCGTCGGTCGCGGGGATGCGCACCACGGCGACGTCCACCGTCGGGTCGCGGCCGAGCACCTGGCCGGTGAGGCGGCGACCGTCGGCGAGCGTGATGGTGACGCTGCGCGCCTCGCCGACGACGTGCGCGTTGGTGAGCACGATGCCGTCGCGGCGGATGACGACGCCCGAGCCGGAGCCGCCCGGGCGCTCGACCATCACCACGCCCGGCGACGCCTGCTCGGCGACGCGGATGACCGTGCGCTCCGACTCCAGGACGGGCTGCGCGGTGGCCGGCGCGGGGGGCACCGCGCCCGCGCGCTGCAGCGCCGCCGCGCGCGCCGTGGGGTCGGGGGCGCGCCCCGCGCTCGCGGGCCGGGCGCCGCCGGTCACCCCGATGCCGATCCCCACGCCCAGCGCCACGGCGAGCGCGAGCCCTCCGACGATCCCTCGCATCCTCTCATCCTCCGTTCGTCACGCGTTCCGACCTGCGTGGGAGGGGGCAGGAAGCGTGCGCGGGATCGGCGCGCCGGGCACGGGTCGGCGAACAGAGGGCTACGGATGCTCCGGATGAGACAGATCCTGCGGATCGCACCCAGGGGTGGGGACGGCCCA
>CBHYLO010000281.1:0-6321 GCA_966128675.1 uncultured bacterium
AGCGACCTGTCTTTCGCGGATGAGGAGACGGGCGGCGCGCAGCGCCGGCGCGGCTCCGACCCGCGAAAGACCGAGCCGGCGACCCACCCCACCACGCGCCGCCACGCGCGGAGCCCCGCCCTGCGTGCCGTAGCCGGAGAGGCCGGGCGCTGAAGCACAGAAACCGCGCGCGACCTACTTCGCGCGGCGCAACTTCGCGGGCACGATGGGGGCGCGGCGCAAGCGCACCTCCTCGACCGCGTGCTCGGCGCCCTTGCGCAGGATCACCGAGGCGCGCTCGCGCGTGCCCTCGATGTTCTGCTTCAGGTTCAGCCAGTTGATGTCGCGCCAGATGCGCTGCGCCGTCTCGATCGCCTCCGACTCCGACAGCGCCGCGTAGCGGTGGAAGTAGGAGGCCGGGTCGCGGAACGCGGTGTCGCGCAGGCTCAGGAAGCGGCGCACGTACCACTGCTCCAGGCTCGCCTCGTCGGCGTCGACGTAGATCGAGAAGTCGATGAAGTCCGACACCATCAGGCGCGGGCGGCCGTCGGCGGCCTCCTCGCGCGCCGCCGTCGGCGCCTGCAGCACGTTGATCCCTTCCAGGATCAGGACGTCCGGGCGGCGCACCGTCTTCCGCTCGTCCGGCACGATGTCGTAGACGAGGTGCGAGTAGACCGGCGCCTCGACCGTCGGCTTGCCCGACTTCAGATCCGTGAGGAAGCGCAGCAGCCGCGCGACGTCGTAGCTCTCCGGGAAGCCCTTCCGGTGCATCAGCCCGCGCGCCTCGAGCACCGCGTTCGGATGCAGGAAGCCGTCGGTCGTCACCAGCTCCACGCGCGGGTGCGACGGCCAGCGCGCCAGCAGCGCGCGCAGCACGCGCGCGGTCGTGCTCTTCCCCGCCGCCACGCTGCCGGCGATCGCCACCACGAACGGCGGCGCCACCGAGGGCCGGCCGAGGAAGCGGTCGGTGACCTGGAGGAGGTCGCGCGCCGCCTCGACGTGCAGGTTGATGAGCCGCGACAGCGGGAGGTAGATCTCCGCCACCTCGTCGACCGGCATCGGCTCGTTCACGCCCCGGAGCCGCCGCAGCTCGTCCTCGTCCAGCAGGAGCGGCGTGTTCGCGCGCAGCGTCGCCCACTGCGCGCGGGTGAAGCTCATGTACGACGGCGACGACGACGGCTCGACGGCGGGGATCGCGGCCAGGGGGCCGGGCGTCGGCCGCCCGGACGGCGGGGCGGAAGGCATGGTGCCGGAAGCTAACCGCCCGCGCGGACCGCCCGGAACGGACGTCGGAACGGACGAGGGGCGGGAGCCCGTCGGCCCCCGCCCCTCGCCCTGCAGCAAGTCACCGCCGAGAACGGTCTCAGAACGGCAGCTTGCCCTGGTTGTTGCCGATCACCGCGCCCAGGCCCGCGCCGGCCACGGCGCCGATCAGGCCGCCCTTGAGCCGGTCGCTCTTGCCGCTGGTCGCGACGCCGATGGCCGCGCCCGCCACCGAGCCGATGATCGCGCCGTTGGTGCGGCCCTTCGCGCGCTGGCGCTTGCGCTCCGCCGCGCCCGCGTCGTAGGTGCCCGCCGACGAGTACGTGCCGCCGCCGCTGCTGCGCGCCGCGCTGGCCGTGCGGGTGCGGTAGACCACGCGCTCACGGACCGGGGCCGGCGCCGGGGCCGGCGCGTAGTAGCCCTGCGGGGCGTAGCCCGCCTGCACGGGCTGCAGGCCGTACGGCGTCTGGACGTACCCGCCCGGCGCGTAGCCGAGCTCGGCCGGCGAGACGTACTGCTGACGCGGGTACTGCGAGGCCTGGGTCGCGAGCGAGAGGTCGTTGCGCAGGGCGTCGTCCACGCGAGGCTGCTCGCGGCCGCACGCGGCCGCCAGCGCCAGGGTCGGCGCCATGATCAGGGTCGTCTTGAGCGAACGGGTCGTCAGCATTGCGGGTCTCCTCCGATATTCGTCCGCCGCTGGTAAGGGCAGGCTCCGGGCCACGCGTTGCGTGCGCCGTCGGGCCTTCAACCCCGGCGAGGCGTCCTCCGCGGAGACGTACCATGTCCACATCGTGAGACTCGCGGCGTGACGGCGGTCACGGGCGCCCGTCGCGCCCGTGTCGCGCGGAAGGCACGAGGGTCGCGTTAGATTCGCCCCCATGCGCCGCGACCCCTTCACCATCGGCATCATCCAGGACCACGCGACCGACGACGTCGATGCGAACGTCGCGCGCGCGGTCGAGCTCATCCGCGAGGCCGCGCGCCAGGGCGCGCAGATCATCTGCCTCAAGGAGCTCTTCAACACGACCTACTTCGCCAAGTCCACGAAGGTCGACCACTTCGACCTGGCGGAGCCGGTCCCCGGGCCCATCACCGACACGATGCAGGCGCTGGCGAAGGAGCTCGCCGTCGTCATCATCGTCCCGATCTTCGTGCGGCGGGCCCCCGGCCTCTACATGAACTCGGCGATCGTCATCGACGCCGACGGCAGCGTGCTGGGCGTCTACGACAAGATGCACATCCCGCACGACCCGATGTTCGAGGAGAAGTACTACTTCACCCCGGGCGACGGGCACCAGGACTACCACGGCGAGAAGCCCGGCGAGGCCAACGGCTTCAAGGTCTGGAAGACGCGCTACGCCAACGTCGGCGTCCTGATCTGCTGGGACCAGTGGTACCCCGAGGCGGCGCGCATCACCACGCTCCTCGGCGCCGACGTCCTGTTCTATCCGACCGCGATCGGCTGGCATCCCGCCGAGAGGGACGAGTGGGGCGAGGCGCAGGTGCAGGCGTGGCGCACGGCGCAGCGCGCGCACGCGATCGCGAACGGCGTCTGGGTCGCGAGCCCCAACCGCGTGGGCCACGAGCCCGAGCCGGGGACGAACGGCCTGGAGTTCTTCGGCCACTCGTTCGTCGCCGACCCGTTCGGCCGCGTGGTCGCCGAGGCGGGCACCGAGCAGGCGGTGCTCGTGCACACGTGCGACCCGCGGCTGCAGGAGGAGGTGCGCCGCAACTGGCCGTTCCTCCGCGACCGGCGCGTGGACGCGTACCGGCCGATCCTGAACCGGTTCCTCGGGGCGCCGCGATGAGCGCTGCACTGCGGACTGCGGACTGCGGTTCTCCTGCGCTCGGAGCGGACGGGCATGCGTGACGACATCGCGCGCGGCGAGATCGGGCCGTCGGGCGAGCGCGGGCTGACCAGCGCGTTCCGGCGCGATCCCGAGCCGCAGGTGATCCGCAGCCCGCAGCCCGCCGCCGTCTATCGCATGCCGGCCGAGTGGGAGCGCCACGACGCTACCTGGCTGGCGTGGCCGCACCACGAGCCCGACTGGCCCGGCAAGCTCGGGCCGATCCCGTGGGTGTACGCGGAGATCGTCCGCGCGCTCCACCGCTACGAGCGCGTCGAGATCCTCTGCCACGACGAGACGGTGCGCGAGGCGGCCGAGCAGGCGCTCGCCGCGCACGGCGTGCACCAGGACGGGTATCGCCTGCACCTCGCGCCGAACGACCGCGTGTGGGTGCGCGACTCCGGCCCGTCGGCGGTGCTCGACGAGGACGGCCGCGTGGTGTGGCTCAACTGGGCGTTCAACGCCTGGGCCAAGTACGACAACTACGCGCGCGACGCGGAGATCGGCCGCGTGTTCGAGCGCGTCACGCGCTTGCCGCGCGTCGAGCCCATGCGCCCGGACCGCCCCGACCAGCGGCTGGTGCTGGAAGGCGGCGGCATCGAGGTGAACGGCCAGGGGCTGCTGCTCGTGACCGAGGAGTGGCTGCTCTCGGACGTGCAGGTCCGCAACCCGGGGATGACGCGCGAGGACTACGAGCGCGCCTTCCGCGACTGGCTCGGCATCCGCCAGACCATCTGGCTCGGCGAGGGGTGCGTGGGGGACGACACGCATGGCCACGTCGACGACATCGCGCGCTTCGTCTCGCCGGACACCGTGGTGCTCGCGTACGAGGAGGATCCGGCCGACGAGAACCACCGGCGCATGGCGGACAACCTCCGCCGCCTCGAGCTGGCCGGCGCGGCCCGCGGCGCGCTGCGCGTGGTGAAGGTGCCCTTCCCGCGCGCGGTGGAGATGAACGGCGAGCGCCTGCCGGCGAGCTACGCGAACTTCTACGTCGGCAACGGCGTCGTGCTCGTGCCGACGTTCAACGACCGCAACGACCGCGTGGCGCTGAACGCGATCGCGGAAGCGATGCCCGACCACGACGTGATCGGCATCCACGCGGTGGACCTGGTGTGGGGCCTGGGCACGCTGCACTGCCTGTCGCAGCAGCAGCCCGCCGCGCAGCGCAGCGGCCGCTGACGCGGACGTCGCGCACACGCTGACGCCGGGTCGCGCGAGGCGGGTCGCTCGCGCACCCGGCCGGCGTGCCACCCGAGTGCCTGGCTCCGCTCTGCAGCGCGGGTCGATTCCCTCGCGCCGCGTCGTGCGGCGTTGCAGGGATGCTCGGCGCGCGTGGGGCGTGGGGGACGCGCCGAGCGAGCGTGACGATCCCGCAAGATTGGGTCGAACGACCCTCGGACGGGGCCGGCGGGGGGACGAGCTTGGTCCCGCAACCCGGACGCGTGCCGGCGCGCGTCTCGGCGCGCCGCCCGCCCGGTCACCGACCAGGCACTCCCTCCATGTCCGCTTCGATCCTCCGCCGCGCCCTCGGCGCCGCCCTCGCCCTCGCCACGAGCGCGGGCGCCGCGTCGGCCCAGCAGTTCACGATCAACGCCGACGTCAACAACGGCTTCGGCGCGCAGTGCAACGAGCTCGGCGCCTCGTACTACGGGACCGCCACCGGCAAGTGCGGCAGCGTCTACGACAGCGGCCGCGACGCCTTCGACGACTACGGCAGGATCACGAGCACCCCTGCCGGCATCCTCGCCTCGCGGCGCACCGAGGCGTTCCAGTCGCGCAACCTGTACCGCTTCGTCGACACGTACTACAACAGCACCGGCGCCACCATCACCGGCGACGTCACCTTCTTCGGCGACCTCGGCTCCGACGGCTCCGGGCGCGCCGTCGCGACGGGCGAGTTCTATCGGGTGTCGTCCGACGCCTTCGCCAGCTCGTTCGGCAACGACCCCGTGGTGGCGTTCGTGTTCGGCAACAACGACTTCGTCGGCGACCACATGACGTTCGCGGGCAACCAGCACAATCACACGCTGACCGCCACGCTGACGCTCCTGCCCGGCCAGTCGGTGAGCATCATGTCGTTCGCGTTCCTCGCCCGCTCGCTGACGCGCAACCCGACCACGCAGGCGTCCGACGAGGCGCTCGCAACCGCCACGGCCCAGGCGCTCGTCGCCGACCCGTTCTTCGACGGCCTGAGCGCGGACGAGCGCGCGCGCATCGCCAACTTCGGCCCGGGCGTCGCGCTCCCGCCCCCGGTCGTGACGCCGGAGCCCGGCACCTGGGCGCTGCTCGGCACCGGCCTCCTGGGGCTGGCCGCCACGGCGCGCCGCCGGCGGCGCATCTGACGCATCGACTGCGTCGCACGGCCGCCGCGAGACTGTGGCGGAGCCGCGACAGGTCAGGCGGCGCGACGGGACTGGACGGGGCAACGCATCGCGTTGCCCCGTTTCACTTTAGGTCGGAAGATGACGGCTTCGACACTGAACGCATGCTTGTTGCCAGACGCGTCCGTTGCAGAGCCCGGCGCACGCGACCGTGCGCACCCATCCGCCCCCCAGGCGCCCCCGAACCACACCGATCGATGCGGATCCGCTCCCTCGCCGCCCTCGCCGCCGCCGTCCTGCTCGCCGCCCCGGCCGCGCAGGCGCAGACGAACCTGTCCGAGACGACCTACCTGTCGAACGAGGGTGGCCCGCGCGTCGCGACCCTGACCTTCGAGGTCCTCTCGACCGGCTCGTTCACGATGTTCACGATGGCGCCGCACGTCGACCCGAACCTCTGGCTCTTCCAGGGCGCCGTCGGCTCGCTCGGCACCGCGCTCGCCTACGACGACGACTCGTGCGGCAGCGCGTTCTGCGGCCCGTCGGGCTCGTACTCGAACTCGATCTTCACGCGCACCCTCGACGCCGGCATCTACACCCTGGTCGGCGGCTCCCACTCGCTCGACGAGGGCGAGGCCCGCAGCGGCAACGCGAACCTGACGTACGAGGGCGACTTCACCCTGCGCGTCGTCTCGGACCAGGGCGTCGCCACCTCCGCGGCGTCCACCGTCCCCGAGCCGGCGACGTACGCCCTCATGGGCACCGGCCTGCTCGGCCTCGCCGGCGTCGCGCACCGTCGTCGCAAGGCCTGACGCCTCGCCCGACCGCTCCACCGCCGTCCCGCGGGGGGGCGGGGGCCCCCCCCCCCGCCCCCCCGGGGGCCGGCCCCCCCCCCCCCCAAAAACCACCGA
>CBHYLO010000282.1:0-6316 GCA_966128675.1 uncultured bacterium
CGCGGCCGTGTTCGGGCGGCGCGCGACCGCCCACTCCGTGATCCTGCGCGCGCTGCGCCTCGCGTGCGGCGCGAGCTCGCCGCGCGACCTGTGCGCGCGCGCGGCCGGGCTGCCGAAGCCGGCGGCCGGCCTGCGGACCGCGCGGCGCTGACGCCCGCCATGTCCGACGCGCCCCGCGTCTTCGTGCTGGGCGCGGGCCGTGCGGGCACGGGCATCGCGCAGGCGGTGCGCGTGGCGGGCGGGGAGCTCGTGGGCCTGCACGGCCGCCGCGAGATCACGCTCGACGCGCCGCTGGGCGCGGTGTCCGCCGGTCTCCTCCCCGACGCCGTCGCGCGGGCGACCATCGTCCTCGTCGCCGTGCAGGACCGCGCGCTCGAGGCCGCGCTGGCGGAGGTCGAAGAGCGCGCGGCGGCTGGCGCGATCGCGTCCGGCACCGCGGTGCTGCAGGCCAGCGGCAGCGCCGAGCCGACGGGCTTCGACGCGCTGCGCGCGCGCGGGCTGACGTGCGGCACCTTCCATCCGCTCGTGCCGCTCGCGGTCGCGAGCCATGCGCCGGGGCTGCTGCGGGGCGCCTGGATCGGCGTCGACGGCGACGCGGAGGCGGAGCAGGCGGGCCGCGCGCTGGCCACGCTGCTGGGGGCGCACACGCTGCGCATCCCGGGCGGGCAGAAGGGCCGCTACCACGCGGCGGCCGTCTTCGCGTCGAACTTCCCGATCGTCCTCGCCGCGATCGCCGAGCGGCTGCTGGCGCACGCCGGCGTCGAGGCGGCCGAGGCGCGCCCCGCCGTGCGCCACCTGCTGTCGTCCGCGGCGGTGAACCTGGCGCGCGGCGACGACGCGGCGCTCGCGCTCACCGGCCCGATCGTGCGCGGCGACGACACCACGGTGCGGCGGCACCTGGCCGCGCTAGCGGACGATCCCGGCGCCGACGCGGCCTACCGTGCGCTGGCGCGCGAGGCGGTGGCGCTGGCGCGGGCCGCCGGCGCGCCGGCCGACGGCCTCGACGCCGTGGCCGCGCTGCTGATCGGCGGCTAGCGACCCGTCAGCGCGACCCGACGAGCGCCGAGCGGTCGACGACGCGCACGCCCTTCGGGACGTCGAACCGGAAGGTCGAGGCGGGCACGCTCGCGTTCAGCGTCCAGGTCGTCATGCGCAGCGTGCGCACGAGGCCGTTGGCGTCGGTGATCTCGACCTGGCGCACCGCGTCGTCGGCGTCGTCCACCCAGACCTTCGCCCGCTCGATGGGCTGGCCGTCGACCTTCGGCACCAGCGTCACGACGCGGGTCGCGCGGCCGCCGACGGTCGCCGCCGTGCCGCCCGTGACGGTGTAGCGCGTGCGCGGCGCGGTCAGCAGGTCGCCCAGGGCGTCGACGCCCGTCACGCCCTTGCCCTTGGCCGGCAGCTTGATGACCTGGTTCGGCGCCGCGCTCGGCATGTAGACCCAGAGCCAGGTGCCGTCGCCGATCACGCGGTCGCCCGAGGGCTGCGTGAAGCGCACCGCGACGCGGTTCGGCCGCGACAGCAGGATCTCGCCCGAGGCCTTCGACTCGTTACCCGTGACCGGGTTGTTCAGCGTCTGCTCGAACGTCGCGCGCACCGTCTTCGCCTTCGTGAAGGCGCGCGAGGCCCGGTCGATGACCGAGGCGGCCGTGGGCTCCTGGCGCGGGGCGCGGGGCGCGAGCGGCGCGAAGGCGGTCACGGCGGCGCCGAGCGGCAGGGCCGCGAGCGCGGCGAGGCGGACGGAAACGGTCATCTATGCGGGCTCCTGCGGCGCGGGGCGCCGCGGTCGGGGCGGACGGCGTGGCGGACGGTCCGGCGTCCAAGCGAACGGGGAGCGGACCGTCCGGTCTGCTCCCCGTGTGCTACCCGATTCCGGCAAGGCGCGTTCCGGTCAGCCGGCCCCGACCGTCTGGCTGGCCGGCGCCGGCGTGATCGTGCGGCCGATCGCATCGGCGATGGTGCGGACCTCGCCCATGAGCCGCCCGAACTGCTCCGTGTAGAGCGTCTGCGCGCCGTCCGACACCGCCTTGTCCGGCGTCGGATGCACCTCGAGGATCAGCCCGTCCGCGCCCGCGGCGATCGCGGCGCGCGCCATCGGCGGCACGTGCTCGCGCACGCCCACGCCATGGCTCGGGTCGGCGACGATCGGCAGGTGCGACAGCTTGTGCACGAGCGGGATCGCCGAGAGGTCGAACAGGTTGCGGGTCGCCGTGTCGAAGCCGCGCACGCCGCGCTCGCACAGGATGACGTGCGGGTTGCCGGCGGCCAGCACGTACTCCGCGGCCAGCAGCAGTTCCTGGATGGTCGCCGACATGCCGCGCTTGAGCAGCACCGGCTTCCCCAGGCGGCCGAGCACCTTGAGCAGCGAGAAGTTCTGCATGTTGCGCGCGCCGAGCTGGATGCAGTCGGCGTATTCGGCGACCAGGTTCGCGCCCTCCTCGTCCATCGCCTCGGTGACGATGGCGAGCCCCGTCTCCTCGCGCGCCTTGGCGAGCAGCTTGAGGCCCTCGAGCCCCATGCCCTGGAACGAGTACGGCGAGGAGCGCGGCTTGAACGCGCCGCCGCGCAGCGCGCTCGCGCCGGCGGCGCGCACCGCGCGGGCGACGGCGAGGATCTGCGGCTCGCCCTCGACGGAGCAGGGGCCGGCGATGACGGGGACCTCGGTGCCGCCGAAGCGCACGCCCGGCGCGATCTCGACCACCGTGTTCTCGGGTCGCCACTCGCGCGAGACCTGCTTGTACGGCTTCGAGACGTAGATGACCTGGCCGACGCCCGCCATCCCGCTGATGTGCGAGCCGTCCACCTGGCCGTCGTTGCCGATCAGGCCGACCGCCGTGCGCTGCGCGCCGGGCATCGGCGCCGGCTGGAACCCCATCTCGCGGATCGCGTCGCAGACCGCGTCGATCTGCGCCTGCGTCGCGTCCGACTGCATCACCACCAGCATGCCAGCTCCTTGTCAGGGCGTGCGCGTGGCGCCGCGCGGCAGGGCCGCCACGTCCACGCTCCAGCCGTCGTGCGCGAGCACCGTCGGGCCGGTCCAGCGCGCGGCCACGATCGCGGCCACGTCCACGTGCTCCACGGGGGGATAGAAGTGCGTCAGGGCGAGCAGCCCGGGGCGCGCGGCCGCGGCCAGCTCGCCCACCTGCTCGGGCGTGAGGTGCGTCGGCACCGCCAGGTCCGCCGGCAGCGAGCACTCCGCCAGGAGCACGTCGCAGCCGGCCGCCCAGTCGCCCAGCGCGCGGTCGGGCGCCGTGTCGCCCGTGTAGACGAGCCGGCGCCCCCCGTGCTCGACGGAATATGCCACACTCTCGGGCGTGTGCGGTACGGGGTGGCTGGCCAGCGTGACCCCCTCGGCCAGCGCGAGCGGCGTGGCCGGCGTGATCTCGACCACCGCCACCGGGAAGCCGGGCGCCAGCAGCGACGGCCAGAGCGCGGCCGCGTGGCGCGTCAGCAAGTCGCGCAGCCCGGGCGGCCCCACGAGCGTGATCGGCTCGGCGCGCGGCGGCAGCTGCCCGTAGCGCCAGGCGACGACCAGCGTCGCGAGGTCGCTGACGTGGTCGGCGTGGAAGTGCGTGATGGCGACGTGCGTCAGCGTCTGCCACGCCAGCCCGAGCCCCGCCATGCGGTGCACGACGCCGCTGCCGCAGTCCATGAGCAGGCGGACGCCCGCGACCTCGACCAGGTGCCCCGCCTGCACGCGCGCCGCCGACGGCGCCGCCGTGCCCGTGCCGATCGTCGTCAGCCGCATCGATGCCTCGCGTCGCTCACCGCCCGCGGAAGACGACCTTCTTCGTCGTCTCCACGCCCTGGGCCCGGAACCGCAGCAGGTAGACGCCCGCGGGCACCGTCTCGCCGCGGTCGTCGCGCCCGTCCCACTCGAACGCCGGATCGCAGCCGCGCCCGCTGCCCGGCACCTCGCGCCCGTAGCGGCGCGGCGCGAGCAGGTCGCCGAGGGCGGCGTTGGGGAGCAGGCGCCGCACGCGCACGCCGCGCAGCGTCCACACGTCCAGCGACACGCGCGTCGGCTGCGCGATGTCGACCCAGATGCACGTCGCGTCGCGCGCGGCGTTCGGGAACGGGTTGGGGAAGTTCTGGTAGACGATCGTCGCCGTCGGCACCACGAGGCTGTCGAGCACCGTGAACGTGCCCGGCGTGATGCTGAAGCTCTGGCCCGTGCGCGGCAGCCGCGCGGTGACGGTCCACGTGTAGCCGGCGTTCGTCTCCAGCTCCGCGCCCTCGGGCACCTGGAAGACGGTGTCGCGCGTCAGGCGCGAGACGACGCCCACGCCGAAGTTCGACACGTCGATCTGGTACTCCCACGGGCCCGGCGGCTCGGCCACCTGCGGGCTGCTCCACACGAAGCGCGGGCGCCGCGTGTAGACGATCGTGCCCGAGAACCCCGACGGCTCCAGCGGCGTGACCCAGCGCGGCACGCGGCGCGGCCCGCCGACCGGCGACGACGTCGCGAGGCCGGCGGGGTTGATGACGGTGGCGCGCCACCAGATGCGCACGCCGCCCTCGATCGCGCGCGTCGGCCGCACGGCGATGCTGCTGTCGCCCGTGGTGATGAGCGTGTCGAGCAGCGGCCGCGTGAAGCGCGGCGTCGTGTCGATCTCGAAGCGGAAGCGCAGCGGGCCGGGCCCCGTCGCCACCGACTGCAGCAGGAAGGTCGGCGTGACCGTCTGCAGCGAGTCGCCGCCGGCCGCGGGCGGGATCACCTGCACGCCCTGCGACTGCGCGCGCGCGACGCCCGCCGGCACGAGCGCCGCGGGCGCCGCGACCAGCGCGCGCGCGGCGACCGCGAGCCGGAGCGGCCTTCGCCGCTCCCGTGCGAACGTGCGGTGCACCGTGCGCGACCGCGCGCTCAGGTCGCCGCGGTCGCGGGCTCCGGCTCCGCGCCGTCGCGCTCCGCGTCCACCGCCGCATCGCCCGCGTCGGCCGACGGCTCCGCCGGCGCGGCGTCCACCTGCGGCCCGCCGCGCAGGCGCACGCTCACCAGCGAGCTGACGCCCGGCTCCTGCATCGTCACGCCGTACACCGCGTCCGCCGCCTCGGTGGTGGTGCGCGGGTTGTGCGTGATGATGATGAACTGCGTCTTCGTCTTGAACTGGTTCAGCATCCGCACGTAGCGCCCGACGTTCTGGTCGTCGAGCGGCGCGTCCACCTCGTCCAGCAGGCAGAACGGGCTGGGCTTCGTGAGGAAGATGCCGAACAGCAGCGACAGCGCGACCAGGGCGCGCTCGCCGCTGGAGAGCAGGTGGATGCGCTGCGTGCGCTTGCCGCGCGGGCTGGCGTGGATCTCGATGTCGCAGTCCAGCGGCGTGTCCGGGTTCTCGAGGCGCAGGTCGCACTCGCCGCCGCCGAACAGCGTCATGAAGATCTGGCGGAAGTTCTCGCGAGCCTGCGCGAACGTCGCCAGGAACAGCTCGCGCGCCGTGGTGTCGATCTCCTTGATGGCCTGCTGCAGCGACGCGCGCGCCTGCGCGAGGTCGGTCCGCTGCCCGGTGAGGAAGTCGAGCCGGCGCACCTCCTCCTCGTGCTCGTCGATCGCCAGCGGGTTCACGACGCCCAGCTGCTCCAGCTGCCCGCGCAGCTCGTCGAGCTCCGTGCGCAGCACGTCCGCCTCGACGTCCACCGCCTCGAACGACGCCAGCAGGTCGTCGAGCGGACGGCGCCACTCGGTCTCCAGCCGCTCGCGCAGCGCGTCGCGCCGCCCGGCCAGCTGCGTGTGCCGCAGCGACGCGGTGTGGAACTCGTCGGCCAGCGCGCCGTTGCTGCGGCGCACGTCGGCCAGCGCCTGCTCGGCGGTGCGCAGCGCCTCGTCGGCGCCCTGCACGGCCTGCTCGGCGTCGGTCAGCCGCTCCTCGACGTCCTGCAGCTGCTGCCGCTTGGACTCCAGGTCCAGCGCCCACACCGACATCTGCTCGGCCAGCGCGCTGTCGGCCGTCGCCAGCGACGACAGC
The DNA here is from genome assembly GCA_966128675.1 of uncultured bacterium. Lineage (GTDB taxonomy): Bacteria > Gemmatimonadota > Gemmatimonadetes > Gemmatimonadales > Gemmatimonadaceae > Roseisolibacter. The sequence continues at coordinate 5,964 of CBHYLO010000282.1, forward strand.
TCGCGCTGCAGCGACTCGAGGCGCTGCGCCTGCGTCTGGATCTCGTGCGACAGCCGGCGCTCGCGGTCGACCGCGACCTGCAGGCGCGCCTGCGCCTGCGCCTGCTCCACCTGCCACACGGTGCGCTCCTCGCGCGCCGTCTCCAGCTGGTGCTCGCTCTCCGCCAGCGCGCCACGCGCGTCGGCGGCCTCCTGCTCGCGCGCCTCGGCCTGCGCGAGCGCGTCGCCAGCGCGCGCCTCCAGCGCCCGCGCGCGCTCGGCCAGCTCGTCGACGCGCTGCGACAGGCGCGCGGCCAGCTGCTGCGCGTCGGCCAGCTCGCGGTCCGCGCGCTGGCGGCGGCGCTCCAGCTCGGC
>CBHYLO010000283.1:0-6316 GCA_966128675.1 uncultured bacterium
CGCGCGGCGGCCACGCCGGTCGTGCCCCACGCCGCCAGCGCCGACGGCGACGCGGCGGGCGCGCGCGCGAGCACCTGCGTCGCCCGCGTGCGCGCCTCCGGCCAGGCGCCCGCCTCCAGCGCGAGGATCGCGCGGGCCTCCAGCGTGGCCGCGTCGGGCGCCGGCCGCGCCGCGAACAGCGCGCGCGCCTCGCCCAGCAGCGCCAGCCCGTCGCGCTCGTGGCCGTGCGCGCGCAGCTCGCGGCTCCCCTCCACCAGCACGCGGCGGCGCACCGCCTCGCCGTCCCACCGCTCGGTGCGCGCGCGGCGCGACGCGTCGCGCACGCCCGCCGCGTCGTCCGCGGGCCCCAGCGCGCGCGCGAGGTTCAGCAGCGCGGCGTTGCGGTGCGGCTGCAGGCGCAGCCCGCGCCGCGCGGCGTCCAGCTCCTCCTCGTGCCGGCCGAGCGCGTGCAGGGCCGCCGTGCGCCAGTTCCAGTAGAAGGGCACCACCAGCAGCACGCCGCGCGTCGGGTCCAGCGTCGCGAGCGTGCGGAGCGCGGCGTGCGGACGTCCCGCGGTCACCGCGACGTGCGCGACGTGCGCCTGCGCCTCGGGCGAGCCGGGCGCCTGCCGCGCCAGCTCGATCGCCCCGCGCAGCTCGCCCTCCACGTCGCCGGCGAACTGCGCGTGCAGCATGTCGAACGCCGCCCGCTCCAGCTGCGACAGCGAGTCCACGTGCGGCGCCACCGCGCGCAGCGCCGAGTCCGCGCCCGGCCAGGCGCGCAGCTCGCCGTGGAAGAGCGCCTGCATCAGCAGCGGCAGCCGGTACGTCGAGTCGAGCGCGGCGGCGCGCGCTGCGTGCGCGAAGGCGGCGGGAAAGTCGGCGACGTAGTCGCGCTCCCATGCGCTGCGCACCTCGCGGTACGCGTCGTACGACGGCGGCGGCGTGCGACCGACGCCCATGCCTGCCGCGGACGTGTCCACCGACGCCGCCACCAGCCCCGCGGCGCGGCGCCCGACGCGCGCCGCGAGGCGCGACAGCTCGTCGCGTCCGCCGCTCATCGAGGGGAGCGTGCGCCGCAGGTCGCCCGTCGCGACGTCGGTGACCTGCGCGTTCACGCGCACGCTGTCGCCGTCGCGGTAGTAGCGGCCGGCGATCACGAGGCCCGCGCCCGTCTCGCGCGCCAGCGCGATCGCGAGGTCGCCGCCGCGCAGCAGCCGCGGGAAGCTCCCGACGACGCGCGCGGTGGCGGCGGCCGTGCGCGCGTCCACGACCTCCAGCTCGACGTCGCGCATCAGCTCCTGCGTCGTCCAGTCGGCCGCCATCTCGCCGAAGGCGACGAGCTCGGGATCGCCCGTGTGGTCCTCGAGCGGCGCGACCACCACGCGCCGCGGGTCGAGCGCCGCGTCGTCGCGCGTCACGAGCGCGATGAGCGTCGCACGCTTCGCGTCGGGCACGGCGGCGAGGCGGCCGCCGGCCATCGCGCAGCCGACCAGGGCCAGGGTGCCGAGGAACGCACGGCGACGGCGCGGAACGGCGGAGGACGGAACGTCGGAGGGCGGAACGGCGGAAGACGAGACGGCGTGAGACGGTGGGGCGGACTGCTCGACGACGGTGGCGGGTGTCGGCGCGGCGGCGCGCGGGGGCGCGCTCCGCAGCGACGCGGCGTACCGCGCCACCGCGCCGTCGGGCTCCAGCTCGAACTCCTCCGCCAGCAGCCGCGCGTGGACGCGCGCGTGCGCGATGGCGCCCGCGCGGTCGCCCGAGGCCTCCAGCGCCTGCATCAGCGCGAGCGCCGTCGGCGCGTCGGCGGGGTCGTCGGCCGCCAGCTGGCGCTGGAGGGCCACGGCCGCCGCGGCGTCGCCCGCGGCCAGCCGCTGCGCCGCCACCGTGCGCGCCGCCTCCCGCCAGGCGCGCCGCAGCCGCGCCCGCTCGTCCTCGACCCACCGCTCGAAGCCCGGCGCGTCGGCGAGCACGAACCCGTCCGCGAACGGGCCGCCGTACGCCGCCACCGCCGCCGCGTGGTCGCCGCGCGCCAGCGCCGCGCGGAACTCCGCGACGTCGCTCGGCACCACGCGCGGGTCGAGGCGCAGGTCGTCGGTGCCGGCCACCGCCCCCTCCGGCAGGTCGCGCCGGAGCAGGTGCAGCCACTGCGCGAGCGTGTGCCGGGCGCGCGCCTCGTCCTGCTCGGGCCACAGGCAGCCGACCAGCCGGTCGCGCCCGATCCCGGGATCGGCGGTCGCGAGCAGCGCCAGCAGCGCCAGGCGCCGGCGCTGCGACATCGGACCCTCCACCGGCCGCTCGTCGTCCAGCAGGACGAGCGCCCCCAGCGCGCGCAGCCGCAGCATGACGCCGTTTGATCCGCGTTTGAGTGGGCTGTGAAGGGCCCCGGTGAGACTCACGCTACCCCGCCGCCGGTGCCCCCACAAGAAAGGAACGCAGCCGGCGGCCGCCCACGATCATCGGAGGCCCACGATGTCCGCGTCTTCCCGCTGGATCCGCCGCACCGTCTGTCGGCCCATTCATCTCGCGACGCTCGCGACGACCGCCGCGCTCCTCGGCGCCTGTGCCGACGCGGCGACCGCGCCCGGCGCGCTCCGTCCGTCCGACCGGCCTGCCGGCGACGCCCTCGTCGTCGAGCCGGCGAGCGGCCCCTGGGCGCGCATCGTCGAGGGCGAGACCGGCCCGGGCGCCGAGTACGCGCTGCACGTCCCGCGGGCGTGGAACGGCGACGTCGTCTACTACGCGCACGGCTTCCGCGACGCCACGGCGCCCGTCGGCATGGCCGACCAGGACCAGTTCTACGCCGTCCGCGAGGCGCTCGGCGCGCAGGGCTACGCGGTCGCCGCCTCCGCCTACTCGCGCAACGGCTTCGCGGTGAAGGACGGCGCGCAGCGCACGCACCAGCTCCGCGGGCTGCTGGCGGCCGAGCTGCCCGCGCCGGCCGCGCGCAGCTTCCTCATGGGCCACTCGCTGGGCGCCGCGATCGCGCTCGACCTGGCCGAGCGGTATCCGACGCAGTACGACGGCGCGCTGCTGATGTGTGGGATGGTGGGCGGCACGCTCCTCCAGACGCAGTACCTGGGGCACGTGCGCACGCTCGCCAACCACTACTTCCCGTCGATCCCCGGCGGCCCGCTCACCGCGCCGTCGACCGAGATCACCATCCCGATGGTCGCCGGCGCGGCGCAGGCGAACATCGCCGGCCTGTTCGCGATGGCCAGCACGCGGCAGACGCCGCTCCCGTACGCGCCCGGCGCGAACATGGTCCCGACGCTCATCGGGTCGCTGTACGCGGCGCTGTCGTTCCACGCGCGCGGCATCGCGGACGTGCTCGACCTGACGCACGGGCACACGCCGTTCGGCAACGCGGGCGAGACCTACACGCTCGGCACGCCGGTCGGGCCGATCCCCGCGCCGGTGCTGGCCGCGCTGATCGCGCAGTCGGACGCGCAGGCCGCGCGCCTCACCATGGCGCCGCCGGCCGAGCAGTACCTGTCGCACAACTTCACGCCGACGGGCGCGCTGCGGATGCCGGTCGTGTCGGTGCACAACCGCTTCGATCCCGCCGTGCCGTACTTCCACGTCGACGCGCTGCGCGCGAAGGCGATCGCCACCGGCACCGCGGACATGCTGCTGGAGCGCGCGCCGCTCGGCGCCGGCCACTGCGGCATCTCGGCCGCGCAGGCGCTCGACGGCTTCGCCGCGCTGGCCGGCTGGGTGGGCACGGGCGTCAAGCCGGCCGCCTGAGTCCCTTCCCCGCGTCCCATCCCCGACCCGAGGCCCGATCCATGACCCGACGCACGCCCCACACGCTGCTCGTCGCGCTGGCGCTCGTGGCGCTGGTCGCCTCCGCCCTGCCGCTGCCCGCGCAGGTCGCGACCGGCGATCGGGTGCGGCTCACCCTCGATGGCCAGGGTCCGCGCCGCACGGGCCGCGTCGTGCGCGTGCGCGGCGACTCCCTCTGGCTGGAGCTGCCGGCCGCCCGCGGCACGCGGCCGGACACGACGTTCGCGATCCCGCTCACGGGCATCGTCCGCATGGAGCGCTCGACCGGGCGGCGCCGGCACGTCGCGCGGAACGCGGGGATCGGCGCCCTCGTCGGCGTGGGCGCGGGAGCCGTGGGCGCGGCCACGGTCACCGAGGACGACCTGGGCTGGTTCGTCTCCAGCCGCTCGGAGTTCGGGCTCGCGGTCGGCCTCGTCGTGGGCGTGCCGGCGACCGCGATCGGCGCCCTCACGGGCATCGTGCCGACGGAGGGGTGGGACGTGGTGCCCTCGCGGTCGGGGGGCGCACCGTCGGCGGTCGCACCGTCGGCGGCTGCACCGTCGGCGGCTGCACCGCCGCGCGACCGCGCCCGCCTCACGGTGCGCCCGCGCATCGGCACGCTGCGCGTCCCCGTGCGCGGCGCGCCGCCGGCACGCGCCCTCACCGTCGGCGTGACGCTGCGGCCGCGCTGACCCGCACCACCCTCGCCTCATGTCCATCACGTCCATCGTGCGCGGCGTCCCATGCCTGCTCGCCGCCGCGCTCGCGCTGGCTCCGGGAGCCGTACGCGCGCAGGGCGCCGCCCCGAAGCCCGCGCGCCGCAGCGCGTGGAGCGTCGTGCGCCCGCTGCTGGAGGGCGCCGCCAGCGGCACCGGGCTCGCCTTCGCGTACATCGACTCGGGCGGCGAGGGCTGGCTCGTGTCCGACGCGACCGCCTTCAACGCGGCGCTCGTGGCCGGCGTCGGCGGGGCGCTCGGCGCCTGGGCCGCGTCGGGCCGCCTCGGCGCCGATGCGCCCGACCGGCCGCGACTGCGCGTCGCGGTCGGTCTCGCGAGCGGCGCGGATCACGACGTCTCGCTGGCGGTGCGCGTGCCCGTGCGCGGGCGGCTGTCGCTGGAGGCCGCGGCGCTCGTGCGCAACGCGACGTCGGAGCGCTTCGCGGAGGAGACGCGCTGCGGCGGCTTCTTCGGGTGCGTCACGGGGACGTTCCTGGTCGACCACCGCTACGAGCAGTCCATCGCGGGGCTCGTGCGCGCGGCGTACCGCCTGCCGGCGCTCGGCGCGACGACGCCGGTGCTGAGCGCCGGCGCCGGGCCGATGGCGACGCACGTCGACCGCGCAGGCGTGCCCGCCGTCCGCTTCGACGACGTGCTGGCGAGCGCCGGCCTCGCGCTGGAGCTGGGGCGCGTCAGCCGCTGGACGATCGAGGCGGACGCGCGCGGTCCCGTGCGGCGCGGCCTGGACGGCGCCCGCACGGGACCCGAGCTCTCGCTGCGCGTCGGCCGCGCGTTCGGCTACCGGTGAGGCCGTCCGCGCGCGCCGCGCTCGGTACCACTCAGTACCAGCTGCGCCGGTACGCCCGCTCCCGCTCGCGCAGCGCCCGCTCGCGATCGCGCTCCGCGCGGTCGCGCGCGCGCTCCCGCTCGCGCTCGGCCCGCTCCTGCGCCCGCTCGCGCGCGCGCTCGACGGAGCGGTAGTCCACGGGCACGCGCACCTGCCCGCGCACGTCGCGGTAGCTGACGCCGCGGCCGCGCCCGTCCTGGATCGTGAAGTCGCCCCCGACATCGCGCACGTCCACGCCGCCGCTGCCGTCGCTCTCGACGACGACCGAGCCGCGCACGCCCGCCGCGTCGATGCTCCCCGAGCCGTCGTTGAGGCGCAGGTCGCCGCGCACGTCGCGCACGCGGATCTCGCCCGAGCCGTCGTCGATGCGCGCCGACGCCACGTCCTCGACGTCGATCTCGCCCGAGCCGTCCTTCAGCGCGAGCGCGCCCACGCCGCGGATCTCGACCTCGCCGCTGCCGTCGCTGACGTCGGCCGCGATGCCGCGCGGCACCTCGAGCACGAGGTCGAGCGCGCGGGAGTAGTTCCCGTCCGTCCAGTCAGAATAGTCGCGGTCGGGGATGTCGGCGCGCACGATCACGGCGTCGCCCTCGCGGCGCGCGACGAGGCGGATCTCCTCCAGCCACTCGCGGCGCGACGCGCGCGCGGTGCCGCGCACGCGCACCTCGGTCAGCCCGTCCACGCCGCGGATGCGCAGCCCGCCGGCCTTGCCCTCGACCTCCAGCCGGCGCGCGCCGCGCGCGTCGACCGTGGCGGAGCGGGGCGCGGTGTAGTCGTCGGCGCCGTAGCGCTGCGCGAGGAGCGGGCGCGGCGCGGCCGCGGCGACCGACGCGCCGGCGAGCGCGAGGGAGAGAACGACGGGGAGTCGGCGCATGGCACGCACGGGCGAACGTGAAGTCACGGCGAGGCACGCCCGGCGGGTCCGGGCGCTCCTCCCTGGGACAGGCGCGACCCGCGGATGGTTTGCCTAAGTTGGACGCGCGTCCCAGTCGCCCTGCCCCACTCC
>CBHYLO010000284.1:0-6296 GCA_966128675.1 uncultured bacterium
GCAGGGGGCCGGCGCCGTTGCTGGAGCCGCCCGCCGAGTCGCGACGGCCGTCGTTGCGGCCGGTGCAGGCGGTGACGGTGGCGACGGCGAAGACGCTCGCCAGCAGCGCGGCGGCGCGGGCGCGGCGGAAGGTGACGCTCATGTGGGATCCTCTGACGGGAACGATCGGGGAGGGGCGGCCGGTCAGCCGACGGCGGCTCAGCCGCCCAGCGCGTCCAGCGCGCGGGCGATCTCGCCGGCCGTATTGTAACCGTGCGGCGAGAGCCGGACCGCCCCCTCGCGCAGGGAGTGGGTGACGCCGGCCTCGCGGAGCCGGGCCGTGGCGGCCGCGGGGTCGCGCGGCGCGACGCTGACGATCCCGGCCCGGCGCGCGGCGTCGGCCGGCGTCACCAGCCGCACGTCGTCGCGGTCGGCCGCCCACGCGACGATGCGGTCCGCGAGCCCGCGCACGTGCGCCGCGACGCTCGCCGGCCCCAGCTCGTGGAAGAGCGACAGGCTCGCCGCGAAGCCCGCCACGTCCTGGTACGGGATGGTCGCGACCTCGAAGCGGCGGGCGTCGTCGCGCAGCGTGAAGTCGTAGTCCACCAGTCGCGAGAAGTCGTCGCTCCCCTTCACCGCCAGCCACCCGACGCTGCTCGGCGCCAGCGCGCGCACCAGCTCGCGGCGCACGTACAGGAAGCCCGAGCCCCACGGCGACAGCAGCCACTTCTGCGCGCCGCACGCCAGCAGGTCGATCGGCGTCTCGCGCACGTCCAGCGTGCACGGGCCGAGCCCCTGGATCGCGTCGACGAAGAACCAGACGCCGCGCTCGCGGCACAGCCGGCCGAGGCGCGCGAGATCCACGCGGTAGCCGCTCGCGAACTGCACCCAGCTCACCGTCAGCGCGCGCACGTCGGGGCGGTCGAGCGCGCGGACCAGCGCCTCCTCGTCGGGGAGCCCGTCGACGCACGGCACGAGCTCCAGCCGCACGCCCTTCTCGGCCAGCGCCATCCACGGATAGACGTTCGCCGGGAACTCGCGGTCGAAGGTCAGCACCACGTCGCCGGCCGAGAGCGGGAGCGCGCGCGCGGCCAGGTTCACGCCGTACGACGTGTTGGTCATCAGCGCGATCTCCGCCGCTTCGGCGCCGATGAGCCGCGCCGTCAGCTCGCGCGCGCGGCCCAGCGTGGCGAACAGCTCGGGATCGCGCAGGCGGAACGGCTCCGCGCGCCGCCGCGTCCACTCGTCGATCGCGGCGACCGTGCGCGCGGGCAGCGGGCCGGTGGACGCGTTGTTGAGGTAGACCGCGTCGCCGCGCGCGGCCCACGGGAACTCGGCGGCGCGCAGCGCGTCGACATCGTACGCCGTGGCCGGCTGGGTGAGCGTGGTGGTCATCGGCGTCCGGCGGTGGGCGTGCCCGCTTCGGTGGGCGTCTCGGTGCGGCGCACGGCGCGCGGGTCGAGCGCGTCGCGCAGCGCGTCGCCCACGAGGTTGAAGCCCAGCACCGCGGCGCCGATCGCGAGGCCCGGGAAGAGCGACGTCCAGGGCGCGCGGCGCAGCTGCGCGAGGTCGCGGCCGTCGGCGATCATGGCGCCCCAGCTGGGCGTCGGCGGCTGCACGCCCAGGCCGAGGAACGAGAGCGCGGCCTCGGCCATGATCGCGCCCGCGACGCCGAGCGTGGCCGCGATCACCACCGGCGCGATGACGTTCGGCAGCACGTGCCGCACGAGGATGCGCGCGTCGCCCGCGCCCAGCGCGCGCTCGGCCTGCACGTACTCCATGTGGCGCACGACGAGCACCTGGCCGCGCACCAGCCGCGCCATCCCCGCCCAGCCGACGACGCCGATGGTCACGAACACCGTCGTCAGCGACGGCTCGAACGCGGCCGCCATCGCGATCAGCAGCAGCAGCGTCGGGAAGGCGAGCGTGACGTCGGCGAGGCGCATCACGAGGTCGTCGACGCGCCGGCCGTAGTAGCCCGCGACGAGCCCCAGCGCGACGCCCAGCACCAGCGAGATGGCCTGCGACAGCACGCCGACGGCGAGCGAGACGCGCGCGCCGTGCACGAGGCGCGACCAGACGTCGCGGCCCTGCACGTCCGTCCCCATCCAGTGCGCGCCCGACGGCGCGCGCAGCGCGCGGGAGAGGTCGATGGCGGTCGGGTCCTGGCGCGCGAGCAGCGGCGCGAGCACCGCCGCCAGCACGAGGATCACCACCACCGCCAGCCCGATGCGCGCGCGTCCGTCGCGGCGCAGCAGCGGCCACACGCGTCCCGGCGCGCGGCTCACGGCTCGCGGAGGTGCGGGGGCGTGTCCGCCGGCTGGTGCTTCCACCGGCGGTGCTGCCAGAAGTACTGCTCGGGATAGCGGCGCACCCACTCCTCCAGCATGCGCGTGTACGTCGCGACGATCGTGTCCACGTCGCGCTCGCGGTCGCCCGTGTCCGCGACCGGCACGCGCTCGAACGCGAGCCGGAAGCGCCCGGTCGGCAGCCGCACCGCGACCGCGAAGAGGATGGGCACGCGCAGCCGCAGCGCGAACACCGCGGGACCGCGCGGCGTCTTGGCGGGCCGCCCGAAGAACGGCACGTACGTCGACGCGAGGCCGAGCGCGCCCTGGTCCGAGACCATCGCGACGACGCGGTTCTCGCGCAGCGAGCGCGGCGTGCGGCGCACCGCGTGCCCGTCCCACACGACGTCCATCCCCAGCCGCTCGCGCGTGCTGGTGAGGAAGCGGTCGAACAGCGGGTTGCCCTGCTGCCGCGCGACGCCGTCGATCGGGACGCCGCGCGCCGCGACGTACGAGCCGCCCAGCTCCCAGTTGCCGAGGTGCCCGGTGACGACGATCGCGCCGCGTCCCTCCGCGCGCGCCGCCTCCAGCAGCTCCCACCCGTCGACCTGCGAGAACAGGTCGAGGACGCCCTGCCGGCCGAGGCCGGGCATGATCGCCGCCTCGACCGTCGTGCGGCCGAGCGACTCGTAGCTGGCGCGCGCGATCTCGCGCACGCGCGCGGGCGTCAGCTCGGGGAACGCGGCCGCGACCTGGCGCTCGACGACGCCGCGGCGGATGCCGGCGGGCGCGTAGCCCATGCGCCCCAGCCACGCGCCGACGGCGGTCGCCTGCCGCCACGGCAGCGTCGCGAGCCCGCCGATGGCCCCGCGCAGCGCCGCGTACTCCAGGCGGTGCGAGAGCGTCGGCCGGCGCTCGGCGCGCGGCGCGTCCTGGACCGCCGCGGGCGGCGCCGGGGCGACGGGTTCGGACACGGCAGGGAGAGGCGTGGCGGAGACGGAGAGCACCGGAGACGACGGACGACGAGCGCGGCGGTCGAGCACGCGCCGCGGGCGTGGCCGAAAGCTAGCGGCCCCCACGCGCCGCTTCAGCGCCGCCGTCAGCCGCGCTCAGTGGGATGCTTGGCGCCCCAGGCGCGCGGGCGGTGCCGCTCGCGCGCGGCGTCGGCGGCGCGCGCGAAGCCGTCCAGCATCGACGTCTCGGTGTAGGCGCGGGCGACGCGCGCGCGGCCCGCGCCGCCCATCGCCAGCCGGTCGGCGTCGTGCGCCAGCAGCTGCGCCACGACGGCCGCGGCGCCCGACACGTCGCCCGGCTCCAGGTGCACGCCGCCGATCGCGTCGGGGACGTAGCGCGCCGCGTCGCTGCCGCGGTCGACGAGCACCGGCACGCCGGCCGCGAGCGCGTCCAGCACGCCGAACGCGCCGTCGTCGCCGTCGGCGATGACCCAGCCCAGGTCCGCGTCCGCGAACAGCTCGGCCGGCTCGCCGGCGTCGCCCAGGTGCGCGACGATGCGGTTCACGCCCAGCGCGGCGGCGTGCATGCGCAGCTCCTCGTCGTCCGAGCCCGGGCCCACGAACGCGACGCGCAGCTCCGGATGGCGCGGCGCCAGCATCGCCACGGCGCGCAGCACCATCGCCGAGCGCGCGCGGTGCCCGCGCGTGTGCATGCAGACCAGCCGGCGCAGCGGGCCCTCGCGGCGCGTGCGCGCCGTGCCGTCGGGCGCGGGCGGCAGCTCGACGCCCAGGTCGCTCGTCACGACGCCGATGACGCCGAGCTCCTTGGGGATCGCGGCCGCCTGCTCGGGCCACGTGCACAGCACCTTGGTGGGCGCGGTGCGCAGCGTCGCGCGCACCGCGCGCCCGAACGCGACCGGCTCGCCGGCCGCGAACCGCCGCACGATCACGCCGCGCTCCGCGCGCCAGGCGGCGCCCGCGGCCGCGAGGTGCGCGCGCTCGCCGTGCACGAACACGACCTCCACGAACTGCTCGCGCAGTGCGCGCGCGAGCGCGGAGCTGCCGGCCATCAGCCCGTCGCCGCGCTCCAGCGGGAGCACCGGCAGGCCCATCGCGACGGCGCGGCGGTGCGGCTCGGTATCCGGGCAGCAGGCGAACAGCACCTGCCAGCCGCTGGCCGCGAGCCCGCGCGCCGCCAGCGCGAACGCGCGCGCGCTCCCCGTCCAGTCCTCGTGCGGGTGGTGGAAGAGCGCCCTCACACGCCCACCTCGGTCTCGCGGAACTGCAGCGCGTGGAGCCGCGCGTAGGTGCCGCCGCGCGCCAGCAGCTCGGCGTGCGTGCCGCGCTCGACGACCGCGCCGCGGTCGAGCACGAGGATCTGGTCGGCGTGCACGATGGTGGAGAGGCGGTGGGCGATGACGAAGACGGTGCGGTCGGCCAGCAGGCGGTCGATCGCCTCCTGGACCAGCCGCTCGCTCTCGGTGTCGAGCGCGCTCGTGGCCTCGTCGAGGATCAGGATGGGCGGATCGACGAGCAGCGCGCGCGCGATCGCGAGCCGCTGCCGCTGCCCGCCGGAGAGCCGCGTGCCGCGCTCGCCGAGGACCGTGTCGTAGCCCTGCGGCAGCTCGGCGATGAACTGGTGGGCGTTGGCGGCGCGCGCCGCGGCCTCGATCTGCGCCGGCGTGTAGCGGTCGCCGGCGCCGTAGGCGAGGTTCGCCCGCACGGTGTCGTTGAACAGCACCGTGTCCTGGCTGACGATGCCGACCAGCGCGCGCAGCGCGTCCAGGCGGATGTCGCGCGTGTCCACCCCGTCGAGCGTGATGCGGCCGGCGGTGGGCTCGTGGAAGCGCGGGATCAGGTCGACCAGCGTCGTCTTCCCCGCCCCGCTGGGGCCCACGAGCGCGACGACCTCGCCCGGGCGCGCCACCAGCGAGACGTCGCGCAGGACGCCGCGCGGCTCGCCCTCGGGATCGTCGGGACGCACGGGGTACGCGAAGCCCACGCGCTCGAACGCCAGCGACTGCGCGAAGCGCGCGGGGGCGATGGTGCCGCGGTCGCGCGCGGTCTCGGTGGGCTCGTCGAGGATCTCGAACAGCCGCTCGGCCGCCGCCAGCGACTGCTGCGCCGTGGTCGGCACCTGCGACAGCTGCTTCAGCGGCTGCAGCATGCGCATCACGAGGATCAGGAACGCGATCAGGTCCGCGCCCGAGAGCGACTTCCCCACCAGCACCTGCCGCGCGCCGACCCAGAGCACCGCGACGGCGATCATCGTGCCGATCGTCTCGGTGAGCGGCTGCGCGAGGTAGGTCGTGCGCGCCACGCGGGCCAGCCCGCGCGCCAGCCGGTCGCTCGCCTCGCGGAAGCGCCCCTCCTCGTACGCCTCGCCGCCGAACGACTTCACGAGGCGGATGCCGCTCACCGACTCCTGCACGACCGCCGTCAGCTCGCCCTGCTGGTCGCCCGTGCGGCGGAAGCCCTTGCGCAGCTTGCGCAGCAGCGGCTGCAGCGCGGCGATGAGCAGCGGCGCCACGACCAGCGCGAGCAGCGTCAGCGACCAGGACGTCGCGACCATCGCGGCGATGGTGACGATCACCGTGGTGGCGCTGAGCAGCGACCGCGTCACCAGCTCGGTGATGACCTGCTTGGTCTGCTGCGTGTCCTGCATGACGCGGGCGAGGATCTGCCCGGTCTTCACGCGCGAGAACCAGCCGAGCGGGAGCCGCTGGAGGTGCGCGTAGGTGGCGTTGCGCAGGTCGCGGGTGACGCTCTCCTGCAGCGTCGCGCCGAAGTTCCCGGCGAGCCACGAGAGCACGCTCTTCGCCGTGACCGCGCCGAGGATGACGATGATGACGCGCTGCAGCGACGCCATCGAGTCGCCCGGCACGAGCATCGAGCCGATGAGCTGGTCGAGCAGGCGGTTCAGCGCCGTGTCGCCGGCCAGCGCCTTCTCGCCGAACAGCGCGTTCAGGAACGGGACGAGCAGCGTCAGCGCGAACACGTCCATCACCGCCGCCCCGATGGTGCAGGCGACGGCGGCCGCCATCAGGCGGGTGTGCGGACGGAGGAACGGGAGGAG
>CBHYLO010000285.1:0-6286 GCA_966128675.1 uncultured bacterium
CGGGCGCCCGCATGGCGGGCGCCGGCGGCGTCAGCGGCGCCGGACCCGAGCGCGTCAGCGGCGCGGGGGCGACGCGGCGTGCCGACGGCTCGACGGCCGTCGGGGTGTCGCGCCGCGGACGGGCCGGCGGCGGACCGGCCGGCCGGTCGACCAGGCCGTCGGTGCCGAACAGCGGGAGGCGCTCGCCCCCGCGGGCGCGGTCACGCGCCCGTGCACCGCCATGGTGCCGCAGCTCCATGAACAGGTAGATGCCGCCGGCGAGGACGGCGAGCGTGAGAACGATGGCGGCGGCGACGGGTCCGCTGGGCATCCGGAAGGGCGGCAGGGTCGGGGAGAGGCAGACGAGCCGTCTCCATACGCGTCACGGTCGGGCTCGGCAGCAGCGTGCGGCCGGCGCGGGACGGGTCCGACTCGCGACGTACCCCGGAGGATCGCGCATCGGTCCGCGCCCGCACAGCCCTGACGACCATTCTCGGTCGCTCGTGGCGCGCTCAGCAACTGCGAGCGGAACGGGCAAGTTGCATTCCCCTCTCTGGTAGCGCCGCGGGGCGGACCGCGTCGGTGTCGCACGTCACCCGCGCCGTTGACGGAAGCGAATGAGGCGCCTATACTTCGCGGCTCTTCGGGGCCTGTAGCTCAGGTGGTTAGAGCGCTCGCCTGATAAGCGAGAGGTCGGAGGTTCAACTCCTCCCAGGCCCATCCGCCCGAACGTCGCGCCCCCCTGCCCGGCCCCGGGCCCGACGGGGGCGCGGTGCATTCCGCCCGCGTGACGGGTCGGAAAGCCGAGCATACGGCGCCGATGGGTGCGCCGCCAGGGCGCGCGTGGGCGACGCGCGGCTCTTTCGGTCGCGGCCGGCACGCCGCACCTTGGCGGCATGCGAGCTCCCCTCGGACCAGTGACGCCGGCGCAGTCGGTGGTGACCGAGCAGACCGACGCCCAGTGGGACGCGATCGTCGTCGGCGCCGGGCCGGCCGGCGCGCTCGCGGCGCGGCGCCTGGCGGCCGCCGGCCACCGCGTGCTGCTGCTGGACCGCCGCCGCTTCCCGCGCGACAAGACGTGCGGCGACGCGCTGATCCCGGACGCGCAGGCGTGCCTGGCGCGCAACGGGCTGCTGGAGCGCGTGCGCGCGCTCGCCTGGCCGGTCGCGGGCGGCGAGGTCCACTCGCCCGGGCGCCTGCGCCTGGACATCGACTGCCCCACGCTGACGGTCCCGCGGCGGCTGCTGGACGCGACGCTGGCCGCCGCCGCCGTGGAGGCGGGCGCCCGCTTCGCGGTGGGCGCGGTGGAGGACGTCGCCGATCACGGCGCCGAGGGCGTGTCGGTCCGGGTGGCGGGGCGGGACGCGCCGCTGCGGGCGCGCGTGGGGCTCCTGGCGACCGGCGCGCACGTCGGGCTGGTGGAGCGCGCGGGGCTGCTGGAGCGGCAGCGCGCGAGCGCGGTCGCGATCCGCTGCTACCTGCGGAGCCGCCACCGCATCGACCAGATGGTGGTCTCGTTCGACCGATCGATCCTGCCGGGTTACGCGTGGATCTTCCCGGTGGGCGACGACGGCGACGGGACGTGGCGCTACAACGTCGGCTGCGGCGTGGTGCTCCGCGCCGGCGACGAGACGGGGCCGCAGCACGCGCTGCGGGCGATGCTCGATCGCTTCCTGCGCGAGTTTCCCGCGGCGCGGGCGCTCACCGACGGCCAGGTGGGACGCGAGCCGACGCGCGGCGCGCTGCTGCGCACGGGGCTGACCGGCGCGCGGCCGTGGGCCGGCGGGGCGCTGCTGGCCGTCGGCGAGGCGATCGGCGCCACCTTCCCGCTCACCGGCGAGGGGATCGGCAAGGCGATGGAGACGGCCGAACTGGCGTCGGACGCCGCGACGGCGGCGCTGGCCGCGGGCACGCTCGCGCCGCTGGCGGAGTACCCCCGGACGCTCGTGCGGACGCTGCGACCGCGCTACCTGGGCTACGCCGTCGCGGAGCGGTGGGTCGGGCGCGCCTGGCTCGCGGACCTCGTCGTGCGGCGCGCGGTCCGTCGCCCGCACGTGCGGGCGACGCTGAACGACATCCTGCACGAGCGCGCGGATCCGCAGCGCGTCTTCTCGCTGCGCGGCCTCACGCGCGCGCTCGTGACCTGAGCGCACGCGGGGCCTGCGGCGCCGCCTACTGCGTCAGCAGCCCGAGCTTGAGCGCGAACTGCACGTACTCGGAGCGGTGCGTGAGCCCGAGCTTCTCGCCGATGCGCTGCTTGTACGTGTCGACCGTCTTGGGGCTGATGAACAGCTTCTCGCCGATCTCCGGCGCGCTGAAGCCGCTGGCGACCAGCCGCAGGACGTCGCGCTCGCGCTCCGTCAGCCGGTCGAAGCGCTCGCGCTCGTCGGCGTGGGCCTCGCGGCGCTTGAGCCCGCGCGCCAGCGCGCGCGCGGCCGACGGCTGCACGTAGGTGTCGCCGTGCGCGACGGCGCGCACCGCGTCCACCAGCTCGCGGTCGGCGGCGCTCTTCACGAGGTAGCCGCTGGCGCCCGCCTCGAGCAGCGGCACCAGGTACTCGTCCTCGGCGTGCATCGTCAGCACGAGCACGCGCGTGCGCGCCTTGCGGGCCACCAGCTCCTTGGTCGCCGCGACGCCGTCCATCTCGGGCATCGTGAGGTCCATGAGCACGACGTCGGGATCGAGGCGCTCGATCATCGCGAGAGCATCGCGGCCGTTGGAGGCCTCGCCGACGACCTGGATGTCCTTCGCGGAGCCCAGCACGGCCTTGAGTCCGGCGCGGACCACGGCGTGGTCGTCGGCCAGGATCACCCGGATCACGTCGTCGATCATCGCAGCTCCGAAGCGGGAGGACTGAACGGCACGGTGTGTCGTGGTGCGAACGAGTCGCGTGGCGCGCGGGCGCGGACCCGCGTGCCGCGGCCCGCCGCGGTGAAGATCTCGAAGGTGCCGCCGACGAGGCCCAGGCGCTCGCGCATCGAGAAG
The DNA here is from genome assembly GCA_966128675.1 of uncultured bacterium. Taxonomy (GTDB): domain Bacteria; phylum Gemmatimonadota; class Gemmatimonadetes; order Gemmatimonadales; family Gemmatimonadaceae; genus Roseisolibacter. The sequence goes on from CBHYLO010000285.1 coordinate 2,965, forward strand.
AGCCCCATGCCCGGCCGGCGCGCCTCGGCCTCCGCGACGTCGAAGCCGCGGCCGTCGTCGACCACCTCGAGAATCACGTCGTCGGCCTCCGCGCGCAACGTCACCCGCGCGATCCGCGCCCGGGCGTGCCGCTCGACGTTGCGCAGCGACTCCTGCGCGACCCGGTAGAGCGCCGCCGCGGTCGCGTCGCTCATCGCGGCGGGATCGCCGGGGAGGTCGGAGTCGACCTGCACCTCGAGCGCCGTGTGCTCGCGCGTCCGCCGCGCCAGCCACTCGAGGGCGGGCACGAGCCCGAGGTCGTCGAGGACGCGCGGATGGATGGCGTGCGACAGCAGCCGCACCTCCTCCAGCAGCTCGCCCGTCTGCTCGCGGAGCTCGCGCAGCGTGGTCTCGAGCGCCGGCTGCCCGCTCTCGCCGGCCTGCCGCGCGGCCGCCGCCAGCTGGTACGTCAGCGCGGCGATGTTCTGCGCCGTCGAGTCGTGCAACTCGCGCGCGATGCGCGAGCGCTCGTCGTCCTGCGCGCGCAGCGCCTGCTTGGCGAGCGTGCGCATGCGCTCGCGGTCGGTCGCGAGGGAGTCGAGCAGCAGGTTGAAGGTGCGGCCCACGCGCGTCATCTCGCGATCGGCGACCGAGGACGCCGGTACGCGCGCGCCGAAGTCGCCGGCCCACACGCGCGACGCGACGCGCTCCAGCTCCCAGACGGGCCGCAGCGCGTAGCGCACGAGGAGGGAGTTCACGATCAGGCCGAGCGCGAGCGCGCCGCCGACGATCCAGACGTCGAGGTGGTCGGGGCGGCCGGCGGCGAGCACCAGCCCCCCGACCGCGAGCAGCAGCACGAAGAGGTTCGCGCCGGCCAGCTTCGCCGTCAGCGGCACGCCGAGCAGACGCCGGAGCCAGGGCGCGCGTGCGTCCGCGCCGCGGCGCCCCGCGAGAGACTCGCGGGGCGCGCGGGTGAGCGTGTGCGGCGCGGTCGGCACGACGTCGGCCACGGCGCCGGTCACTTCTCCACGATGAGCGCGGTCACCATCCCGAACATCCCGTGCTCCATCTCGGCGTGCGGGAGGATGTGGCAGTGGAAGGCCCACGTGCCGGGGTTGTTGCAGTTGACGATGACGTCCCAGCGCTCGCCCGGGGCGATGTTGAGCGTGTCGCACTGCCACGGCGTCGGCTGCGGCCACCCGTCCTTGTCGATGACCGTCATGTGCATGCCGTGCAGGTGCATGGGGTGGATCATCATCCCCTCGTTCATGAACCGGATGCGCAGCTTCTGCCCCCGCTTCATAACGATCGGCTCCGTGGCGGGGAAGCCCTTCCCGTTGAGCGTGTAGCCGTGCATGCCGTCGTTCAGGATCATGACGTACTCGGCATCCACCTTCTCGATCGCGCGGGTCCGCTTGGGCTCGATGATGAACGCGCCCAGCAGCCCGAGGCCCACCTGCTTGGCCGAGTTGTGGTGCGAGTGGTACATATGCGACCCGGGGTTCGGCGCCGTGAACTCGTAGGCGTACGTGTCGCCGGGCTTGATGGGCTTCTGCGTGATGAACGGGACGCCGTCCTGATCCGCCGGCAGCTCGACGCCGTGGCAGTGGATCGCGGTCGACTCCGGCAGCTCGTTCTTGATCACGATGCGCACGCGGTCGCCCTCGCGGACGCGGATCTGCGGGCCGGGGACCTGCTCGTTATAGGCCCACGCGTCGACGAACTTGCCGGGCTCCGTCTCCCACTTCATCGGGCGGGCGGTGAGCTCGAAGACCTTCGTCTTCCCGTCCATCTTCGGGGCGAGGGGCTGGTTGCCCTTGCCCTTGGTCGGGGCCGGGAACGCCTTGATGCCCTTCTCGTGCATGGCGTCCATCGCGTCCGCGCGGGCGCGGGCCTGCTCGAGCGTCAGGCCGCCGTAGGCGGCCGCGGCGGTGGCGGCCGGGACGCTCGGCGAGGCGGGGTGCGCGGCCATCGAGCCGCCGCTGTGGTCGCTGTCGGAGGCCGCCTTGGCCGTCCCGGCGGACGTCTTCTGGGCGCCGGACTCGCCGCAGGCCGCGAGCGCGCCGACGGCGCCGGCGGCCACGGTCGCGATCGAGGCCTGCCGCAGGAAGGCCCGGCGGGACGGGCTGGCCAGGACCTGCTGGCGCAGCTGCTCGGTGACGGACGGGGAGAGCGCGGTGGCGGACTCGGGCGAGTTATGCGAGGACATGGCGGGCTCTGGTCGCGGAATTCGGTCGGCGTGGCTGACGACGGAGGGTACCCGTCTTGCTCGGCCCAGCCCGTCGGGGAGCCTGCGGAAGATTCCCGGGACGATCCGCCACCCGGTTGTCAGGGCTCCCCCTACGCGACGGCGCACGCGCGGCGGCTCCGGCCGATGCCGGCCGCCCGACCCCACCGATTAGGTTTTCGCGACGCTTCGCACTCCCTTCATAGGACTGGGCAATGACGACCGAGCTCGGACCGGTTTCGCGGTTCCTCACGCACAACTTCCGGCACTTCAACGCCGCCGCCGTCATCGAAACGGCCAACGGCTATCGCGCGCACCTGGCGCAGGGCGGCCAGATGCTGATGACGCTCGCGGGCGCCATGAGCACGGCGGAGATCGGCCTGACCCTGGCCGAGATGATCCGCCAGGACAAGGTGCAGTTCATCAGCTGCACCGGCGCCAACCTCGAGGAGGACCTGTTCAACCTCGTGGCGCACGACTTCTACGAGCGGATCCCGAACTACCGGGACCTGACGCCGCAGGACGAGCAGGGGCTGCTGGAACGCCACATGAACCGCGTGACGGACACCTGCATCCCCGAGATGGAGGCGATGCGGCGTCTGGAGACGGCGGTGCTGGAAGAGTGGGAGGCCGCGGACCGGGCGGGCGAGCGCTACTTCCCGCACGAGTTCATGTACCGCGTGATCCGCTCGGGCAAGCTGCAGCAGCACTACCAGATCGACCCGAAGGACTCGTGGATGGTGGCCGCGGCCGAGAAGAACCTGCCGATGGTGGTGCCCGGCTGGGAGGACTCGACGATGGGCAACATGTACGCGGGCCACGTCATCAGCGGGGACGTGAAGAACGTCCACACGGTGCGTTCGGGCATCGAGTACATGCAGCTGCTGGCCGACTGGTACACGAAGCAGTCGGAGTCGAGCTCGATCGGCTTCTTCCAGGTCGGCGGCGGCATCGCGGGCGACTTCCCGATCTGCGTGGTGCCGATGCTCCACCAGGACCTGCAGCGCGAGAACGTGCCCGTGTGGGGCTACTTCGCGCAGATCTCCGAGGCGACGACGTCGTACGGCGGCTACTCGGGCGCGCCGCCGAACGAGAAGATCACGTGGGGCAAGCTGG
>CBHYLO010000286.1:0-6280 GCA_966128675.1 uncultured bacterium
CCGTCGGCGGCGACGCTCTACGGCACCGACGCGGCGAACGGCGTCATCGTCATCACGACCAAGAAGGGGCGCGCCGGGCGCACGCAGTGGAGCGCGTACTCGGAGCAGGGGCTGGTGACGGACAAGAGCCCGTATCCGGACGCGTGGAGCACGTACGGCAAGCTCACCGCCACCGGCGCCGCGGTGCGCAACTGCTACCTGGGATCGGCGGCGCGCGGGCTGTGCACCATCGACAGCGTGACGTCGTTCAACCTGTTCAGGGACGACCAGACGACGCCCATCGTGCCGGGCTACCGGCGGCAGTACGGCCTGCAGGCCAGCGGCGGCTCCGAGGCGGTGCGCTACTTCTTCTCGGGCGAGTACGAGGGCGAGGACGGCCGCTGGCGGATGCCGACGGTGTTCGAGGACCAGCTGCGCGCCCGCGGCACGTCCATTCGCGAGGAGTGGCTGCGCCCCAACGCGCTGACGAAACTGAGCGGGCGCGCCAACATGGCCGCCGCGCTCACGCCGCAGCTCGACCTCAACGTCTCGGTCGGCTACGTGCAGAGCGAGTTCCGCCTGCAGGCCTCGGACAACAACACCATCGGCCTGCTCTCGAACGCGCTGGGCGGCCCGGGGACCAAGTACAACGTGGTCGGCTCCGACACGCTGTACGGCTACCGCTCGTTCACGCCCGACCGGATGTTCCAGTCGCTCACCACGCAGGACGTCGACCGCGTGCTGGGCTCGGCCAACGGCAACTGGCGGCCGCGCGCGTGGCTCTCGGTGCGCGGCAACTTCGGCCTCGACTACACGGGCCGCCGCGACCAGGCGCTCTGCCGCTTCTCCGAGTGCGTGCAGGCGTTCGAGCAGGACCTCGGCTTCAAGACGGACAACCGGGCGCGCATCTACCAGTACACGTCGGACGTCAACGCCACGGCGTCGTTCCGGCCGTGGGAGTCGGTGACGTCCAAGACGACGGCCGGCGCGCAGTACTTCCGCTCCCTGTTCGACCGCAACGGCGCGAACGGCGAGGTGCTGTCGCCCGGCGGCTCGACGGTGTCGCAGGCGGCGCGGCTGACGGCCGAGGAGGTCTCGGCGGAGTCGCGCACGGTGGGCGCGTTCCTGGAGCAGACCTTCGGGCTCCGCGACCGGCTGTTCGTCACCGGCGCCATCCGCACCGACGACAACTCCGCGTTCGGCGCCGACTTCAGCGCCGTCGTCTATCCGAAGGCGAGCGTCTCGTGGGTGCTGTCGGACGAGCCGTTCCTGGGCAAGCCGTCGTGGCTGGACCAGCTGCGCCTGCGCTCCGCGTGGGGCGCGTCGGGCGTGCAGCCCGGGACCACCGACGCCGCGCGCTTCTTCGTCGGTCGTACGGTGGTGCAGGACGAGGGCGAGTCGGGCGGCCTGACCTTCGGGTCGGTGGGCAACTCGCAGCTCAAGCCCGAGTACACGCAGGAGTTCGAGGCTGGCGTCGACGCGACGGTGTGGGGCGGGCGCGCCTCGCTGGAGCTGACGCACTACCGCAAGAGCTCCCGCGACGCGCTCGTGCAGCGCGTCCTCCCGGGCTCCAGCGGCACCGACTCGACGGTCGTCTTCGCGAACCTCGGCCGCGTGCGCAACTGGGGATGGGAGGCGCTCGTCAACGTGCGGCCGCTGGACTTCCGGCAGCTGGCGTGGAACGTCTCGGTGAACGCGTCGACCAACGCCAACCGCATCGTCGACCTGGGCGACGTGCCGCCGATCATCGGCACGACGATCGACCAGCGCGAGGGCTACCCGCTCAACGCGTACTTCCAGCGCCGCTACACCTACGCGGACGCGAACGGCGACGGCCTGCTGTCGCGCACCGAGGTGCAGGTGGACACGGCCCGCACCTTCCTCGGCTACTCGATCCCGCGGCACGAGGTGGCGGTCACGAACGCCTTCGACCTGTTCGACCGCCGCGTGCGCCTCAGCGCCCTCGTCGACTACAAGGGCGGGCACAAGCTGTACAACAACACGGAGCGCATCCGCTGCGCGAGCCGCAACAACTGCGTGGGGCTCATCAACCCCCGCGCGTCGCTGAGCGAGCAGGCGCGCACGATCGCGCTGCGCGAGACGCAGTTCCAGTCGCTCGAGGGCTACATCGAGGACGCGTCGTTCGTGCGGCTGCGCGAGGTCGCCGTCGTGCTCACGCCGCCCGACGCCTGGATGCGCCGCATGCTGCGCGGCCGCTCGGCCAGCCTGCAGCTGTCCGCCCGCAACCTCGGACTGTGGACCGACTACACGGGCATCGACCCGGAGAGCAACTACAACCTGCTGACCGACGTCCCGCAGGACTTCCAGACGGGCGCGCCTCCGCGCACGTACACCCTCCGCGTCAACGTGGGGTTCTGACCATGCGCGCACACCGACGCATCCTCCGCGCGGCCCTCGCGAGCGCCGGCGTCCTCGCCGCGGCCTGCAGCCCCGACTCGCTGCTCGACGTCACCGACCCGGACATCGTCGACCCGTCCGTCCTGCGCACGCCCGCCGGCGCCGACGCGCTGCGGCTGGGCGCCGTGCTCCAGCTGTCCAAGGCGACGGGCGGCAACGACCAGCTGGACGTCAACACGTCGAACGTCGACACGATGATCCTGCTCAGCGGGCTGCTGGCCGACGAGTTCCGGTCGGGCGACACGTTCGTGCAGCGCGACGAGACCGACCGTCGCACGGTGCAGGCGCAGAACGCGAACGTCGACGGCGCGTACCGCGCGATCCAGCGCGCGCGCGTCAACGCCCAGCTGGCCGCGAAGGCGATCGCCGAGTTCAATGCCGACGCCGAAGCCTGGCACGTGCCGCAGATGTACTGGGCCGAGTCGTACGCGGAGGTGCTGCTGGCCGAGTACTTCTGCGGCAACGTGCCGATGAGCGAGGCGGAGCTCGACGGCAGCATCGTGAACTCCGCGGGGCTCACGACGCAGGCGCTGCTGGAGCGCGCGGTCGCCCACGCGGACACCGGGCTCTCGCGCCTGGGCACCGCGACCGGCGGCGAGGCGGACCGCGTGCGCCAGGCGCTGCAGGTCACCCGCGGCCGCGCGCTGCTGAACCTGAACCGGCCCGCCGACGCGGCGACGGCGGTGCAGGGCGTGGCGACGACCGCCTCGTACAGCTTCTTCTACAACCAGACCGCGATCTTCAACCAGCTCTGGGACTTCGTGAACAACCAGGGGCGCTACACGGTGAGCGCGGGCGAGGGTGGCAACGGGTTGAACTTCACCGCGGGCGACGCGCGCGTGGCGGTGTGCCGCGGCGGCGACAACGCCTGCCGCGCGGCGGGCGTGACGCGCACGAACATCTTCGACACGGCCAACCAGGGCGTCATCCCGTTCTGGGTGCAGCTCAAGTTCGGGTCGCGCGACACGCCGTTCCCCGCGACGACGGGCGTCGAGGCGCGGCTGATCGAGGCCGAGGCGCGGCTGCGCGCGGGCGGCGACTGGCTGGCGGTGCTGAACGCGCTGCGGGCGACGCAGCCGGGGCTCACGCCGCTCTCCGATCCGGGCACCGCGGCCGCGCGCGTGGACCTGCTGTTCCGCGAGCGCGCGTTCTGGCTGTTCGGCACCGGCCACCGGCTGGGCGACCTGCGGCGGCTGGTGCGGCAGTACCAGCGCGGCGCGGAGACCGTCTTCCCGACAGGTGCGTACGTGAAGGGGAGCGAGTACGGCACGGATGTCAGCTTCCCCGTGCCGCAGTCGGAGGAGAACAACCAGCTGTACCAGCCCGGGTCGTGCGTGACGTCGACGGCCTGAGAGGCTGACCCGATGGGTGGGGCGCGGGCGGGTGGGGTGGGGTACCCAACCCCCCCCGGGGTTCTCCGGGTGCCCCAGGGGCCAGACGTCGGCGGGGGCGGGCGCACCGGGGGCCGGGGCCTGCCGGCCACACCCGGAGTCACACGCATGACCAGTTCGATGAGGCAGTGGTGCACGCTCGCCGCGGGCGTCGCGACCCTCGGCGCCGCCGCCTGCTCGGAGTCGCCGGCCGGCGCCCGTGCGTCGGCGCTCGAGATCGCGGCGCTGACGGCGTCGCTGTCCAACGCGCCGGTGGGCTACGGCGACCTGTCGAGCAGCTACGTCGGCACGACCGCGGACGCGGTGCCCAGCGCGGGCGCGCTCTGGCTGACGGGCGGGCGCGAGGCGCGCTTCGACGGCGGGGCGATGATGGGCGGGGGCCTCGGCGAGGACTTCGTCGGCGGGATCGCGTTCGACCGCGGCGGCCGCGGCCACCACGGGCCGTTCGGCGGCGTCTTCAACGGCGCGATCGGCTGCACGGGCGCGACCTTCGTCGCGTCCACCGGCCGCGTGACCTGCCCGGCCGAGACGCGCAACGGGCTGACGATCAACCGCTCGGCGGCGTACACGACCACCGCGGGCGCGGTGCAGCAGGCGTTCGACACGCTGACGACGAACAGCGTCAACACGCGCAGCGAGGTGACGGGCACGATCACGTACGCGCGCGACTCGATGGCGCAGCGCGGCGACGGGCGCGGGCACGGCCCGGGCCTGCGCGGTGGCGCCGGCGGCCGCCTGCTGGGCGACACGTCGACGGTCCTCACGGCGTCGACGACGGTCCGCAACACGAGCGAGCGCACGGTCACCGGCCTCGCGCAGGGCAGCACGCAGCGCACGGTGAACGGCACGTCCAGCGGCCAGGAGACGACCACGGGCACGTCCAGCCGCGGCGCCTTCACGGCCTCGCGCACGGTCGGCGACACGACGCGCGGCCTGATCGTGCCGGTGCGCGCGGCCGGCGACACCGCGAAGTCGTATCCGACCGCGGGCACGGTGACCCGCAGCATGTCGGCGACGCTGACCTACACGGGCCAGACGCCGACGACGGTCTCGCGCCGCGAGGTCGTGACGTACGACGGCAGCGCGACGGCGAAGGTGACGATCACGGAGAACGGCACGACGCGCAGCTGCACGCGCCCGCTGCCGCACGGCCGGCTGGCCTGCTCCTGATCCCAGGAACGGGCGGGCGCCGGCCCGCCCGCAAAGGACGGCCAACGGCATCTGCCAGGAAGCGATCTGATAACGGCGGATAAGGGCGGATGGCTCCGTGCGGCGGCGAGGGATCTCGCACCACACGGAGCCATCCGCATCTATCCGATCCTTTCAGATCTCTTCCTTGCAACGCCGTTCGCCGTTCGGGTCCGGCGCGCCGTGGACGCTAGAGCGCGTCGCCGCCGGGTAGCCAGGGGGCGAGGTGCTCCCGCAGCGTGCGCAGCGCGTTGCCCATCTGCGCCTCCACCGCCTTCACCGATACGCCGAGCGTCTGCGCGATCTCGGCGTACTTGAGGCCGTGCGTCCGACTCAGCTCGAACACCTCGCGGCACCGCGGCGTGAGCTCGTCCATCGCGACGCGCACGGCGGCGTCGATCTCGCGCGACACGACCTGCGCCGGTGCGGTCGCCTCGCGCGCGACGGGCGACGCGGCGTGCACGGCGCCGCGCCGCGCGACCTGCTGATGCCGCACGTGGTTGAGCGCGCGGTTGCGGGTGCTGCGGAAGAGGTACGCCTGCGGCGATCCGTCGGCGGCCAGCCCCATGCGGCGGCGCCACAGCTCGAGCATCACGTCCTGCACCAGCTCCTCGGCGACCGCGCGGTCGCGCACGATCGCGTCGGCGGCGCGCACGAGCGGCGCGTACCAGGTGCGGAAGATCGCGTCGAACGCGTCCCGGGCCGCGGCCTCGTCCCCACTCAGTCGGGCCAGGAGCTCGCGGTCGTCCACGGGGCGGGGGTGCGGGTCGGGGCACGCGGGCGCGCGTCGTGCCGCCGGTATGTATACTCCAGCCCACGGCCGGGCGGCCAGCCGCCCACCCGCGTCGCCGGCGGCGACGTAGGGTCTCGCGGTCCGTCCGTGTTCTCCGGGTCATGACCGACACGCCCACGCGCCATTCCGCTCCCGACGCCGACGCGGCTCCCGACTGGGAGGCGCTGGCGCGCCACCTGGCCGGCGAGAGCCGCGCGGACGAGGCGCGGGCGATCGACGACTGGCTGCGCGCGCACCCCGACGACGCCGCGATGCTGCGCGCGCTCGACGCGGAGGCCACGCGCGCCGCGCGCGCCGAGCCGACGGGCGCGCCGATCGACGTCGAAGCCGCGCTGCGCCGCGTGCAGCTCCGCCGCGACGCGATGACGGGCGGCGCGCACGCGGACCCGGACGTGCTGCCGTTCCGCCGGCCGTCGTCGGCGCCGGAGCCCGCGCCCGTGGTCGCGCCGGGCACCGTCGCGGCGCCGAAGGCGGCGCCCTCGGTCGTGCCCGCGCGGCGGCGCGAGCGGCG
>CBHYLO010000287.1:0-6268 GCA_966128675.1 uncultured bacterium
CCACCATCCCCCACCGCGCGGCGCGGAGGGTGGCGGGGGTGGGGTGGGCCAGCGCGACCATGACGCTCGCGTGCGCGAACGCGCCGACGACCACGCCACCCATCACGAGCAGCCGCGGATCCGCGCGGCCGCCGCTCACGCGCGCGATGCCCAGCACGAGCGCGCTCGCCGCGCCCGCGCCGACGAACGCGCCGAGCGGCACGAGCACGGGATCGGTGACGCCGAGCGCGAACGTCAGCACCGCGCCCACGGCCGCGCCGCCCGAGACGCCGAGCAGGTAGGGCTCCGCCAGCGCGTTGCGGAGCGCGCCCTGCAGGGCGCCGCCGGACGTGCCGAGCGCCGCGCCCACGAGCGCGGCGAGCGCCACGCGCGGCACGCGCAGATCGCGCACGATCGTGACGGCCATCGGGTCGCCGATGCCGCGCACCGCCTGCCAGACGGCGGCGGGCGTGAGCGCGACCGAGCCGACGACGACGCCCACGAACGCGACGACGAGGAGCGCGACCGCGGCCAGCGCCCAGCGCGAACGCGGCATCAGGGGCGCGCCGTCGCGCCGACGGGCGCGAGCGAGTCCGCGACCTCGGGATGCAGCAGGCGCGCGAGGTTCACCGCCGCCTCGCCCAGGCGCACGGCGGGGCGGTACACGACGCTCGTGTCGACGACGAGCACGCGCCCGTCGCGCACGGCGGCGAGCGAGCGCCACGCGGGATCGGCGCGGACCTCCGCGTCGCGCGTCGGCCCGACGAGCATGGCGTCCGCGCCGCGGCGCAGCACCTCCTCGCGCGACACCTGCACGGCGGGCTTCGGGTCGTCGGCGAAGACGTTGTCGCCGCCGGCGATGGTGAGCACCTCGTGCTGGAAGCTGCCCCCGCCGACGGCGAGCAGCGGCCGGCCGAACATCGGCCAGACGACACGCGGACGCGGGCGTCCGGCGACGGCGCGCCGCACGCGCGCGAGCGTCGCGTCCACCGAGTCGACGACCGTGCGCGCGCGCGCGGTGTCGCCCGTGAGACGACCGAGCAGGCGCGTCGCGCGCCGGAAGTCGTCGAGGCGGTCGACCTTGATGGCCGCCGTCGCGACCCCCGCCGCGCGCAGCGCGCGCGCCGCCTCGCGGTTCTCGGCGCCCGCGTAGAGGAGGACGAGATCCGGCCGCGCGGCCAGCGTCGCCTCGAGGTTGGGGCGGATGCCGTCGCCGACCGCCGGCACGCGCAGCGCCTCCGCGGGCCAGCCGTCCCAGCGCGAGCGGCCGACGAGGCGGTCACCAGCGCCGATCGCGAAGAGGATCTCGGTGGTCGCGGGGTTGAGCGAGACGATGCGCCGCGGGCGCGCGCCGACGCGCACCGTGTCGCCGTAGTCGTCGCGGACCAGCGTGTCGGCCGCGGGGGCCGCGCCGCTCCCGCCGTCGGCGGCGGCGCGCGGTGGGGCGGCGCGGTCGCACGCCGCGAGCAGCGCACCGGCGAGCAGCGACGCGGCGACGCGCGCGAGAGATCTGTGGGATGGATGCACGACGGCCGTCCGGCTGGGGAGCGGACGGCCGCAACACGACAACGCGCACGTCGGACGGCGCCACCTGCACGCCGCACGTCCCGACCCCACCGCCACACGTCGTCACATCGCCACCGACCCTCCCCCGAGGATCCTGGAATGGTGGCGCGCACGTGGGTCGTCTCCTGGCTCCGGGCCGCGGCGCTCCCCTTCCCGACCGGCGGCGCCGGTCAGTGGGTGCGGCCTCCGGGCGGAGGCCGCGCGAGCGCGCGTTGTTGCCCGTTACAGTGGCGGGGCCGCGCCGGCATCTCACCGGCTTCCGTGTCCCGCGTGCGCGATTGCCCTTCGGTTGTCCGCCGCGACGGTGCGCGACGTGGTGCGAAGCTAGCGGGCGGCCGGAGCCGCAGCAAGCCGGGCCGCCAGCCGCGCCTTGAGCGCCGCGCGCTCGGCGTCGTACGCCGCACGCTGCGCCGCGGTGGGCGCACCGTGCGCGGCGAAGTCGTCGTCGAGCGCCGCGAGCGCGGCGAGCAGCCGCTCGCGCTCGTCGTCGAGGCGCACGGGCGCGCGCGGCGCCGCGACGGCGGGCGCCGGCACGCGCGCAGGCGTCGGGAGCCGGCGCGTCGCGCGCAGCAGCAGGATCACCATCGCGCCGCCCATCGTCACCAGCAGCGCGGGCAGCAGGACGCGGTCCCAGCGCCGCCCCGTCACCGGCATCGCCACGTCCACGACCCCGCCCTCCTTCACGTCCTGCGCGAGGAAGCGGCGGAAGGTGCGCCCCTCGAGCGCGACCGGATCGACCGCGACGATGCCCGCGCCCGCGGCCGAGCCGCGCGGATCCTCCAGCAGCACCTCGAGCACCGTCACGGGGCGCTCCAGCGCGAGCCGCAACGGGAACGCGTCGGCCGGCAGCTTGTACGTGAACGCCACCTGCTTGATGCCGGGCCCGAACGGCGTGAGCAGCACCGCGCGGCCGCCGACCGCGTTCATGCCGTCGTCCGGGATCTCGCCGCGGCGCACCGCGAAGTCCGCGGCGCCGCGCGGGAGCGCCACCGACCACGTGCCGCGCGCGCCGTCGGTGGGCGGCACGGCGGTGACGCTGGTGTCGTTGGTGAGCTCGAACACCTCGATCACGTTGCGCGCGCCGTCGTCGACGGGCGCGGACACGATGAGGTGCCGGCCGCGTACCGTGATGGGCACCGCGCGCGTCGTCGTGTCGAAGACGCTGATCTCGGCCGCCTCGCCGCGCGACTCCGCGTCGCGCAACGGCGAGGTGAAGTACGCGATGCCGCCGTACGACGTCGACGCGAAGTAGAGCGCGTCCGGCGCGCCCGTGGGCCGATAGCGGAAGGTGAAGCTGCCGTCGCCCTGCGTGCGCGTGGAGTCGAGCGGCCCGGCGACGTCGGAGCCGACGCGGTGCAGCGTCACCCAGGCGCCGGGCACGGGCCGCTCCGTGGTGTCGCGCACCAGGAGCACGCGGCCGAGCACGCGGCGCGAGCCGTCGGGGAGCGTGATGGGGCGGTCGACCAGCCCCTCGCCGGACGAGACACCGTCGCGACCGCCGTCGCGACCGCCGTCGCGACCCCCGTCGCGCACGCCCGCGCGCGCGGGGTCCTGCGCGGCGAGCGCGGACGTTGGGAGGAGCAGCGCGGCGGCGAGCGTGACGGCCAGCGTGACGGCCGCGCGCGCGAACGAGGACGACAGGATCGCGGGCCTCAGAGGTTGAACTTCCCGAAGTCCTCGGGCCGCAGGTTCTCGAGGTACGCCTTCAGCTGCTCGGCGCTCAGCTCGTCGCGGTCCGGCGTGGCCGAGACGGCGGGCGGCGTCGCGGGCGGCGACGCGTACGTGCCCGGCGTCTCCTCGTCGTCGACCTCCATCGTCGTCAGCAGCGCCTCCTGCGCGAAGATCGGCGCCTGCAGCCGCAGCGCGATGGCGATCGAGTCCGACGGGCGCGCGTCGACCTGCACCGCGCCGCCCGGGCCGGCCAGGTGCAGCTCGGCGAAGTACGTGCGCTGCTGCACCTTGGTGATCTGCACGCGGCGCAGCGTCCCGCCCAGCCCGAGGATGAGCGACTTGCAGAGGTCGTGCGTGAGCGGCCGCTCGCGCTTGACGTTGTTCATCTGCATGACGATCGCCTCCGCCTCGGGCTGCCCGATCCAGATCGGCAGCAGGCGCGCGCCACCCTTCTCCTGGAGGATGACGACGTAGGTGTTCGTCGTGCTGTCGAGGCCGAGTCGGGACACGACCACTTCGACCATCGGGAGGACTCCGGGGCGGGGTGCGGGCGTGGAGCGACGTGATGCGGGCGGCGCCCGGACCCCGCTGAGCTGGGACCCGGGCGCCTCTGGAACGTACCCGAAGGGCGTGGCGGAGTGCCAGTCGCTCAGGCCGCGCCGGCCAGCACCTTCGCGCCCGACGACGCCGACGCGCTGGCCGCCTTCTCGGCCGCCTCGCGCAGCGCGTCGGCCTTGTCCGTGCGCTCCCACGTGAAGGTGTCGTACGTCCGGCCCGCCACCGTCACCTGGCCCGGCGTGCGGCCGAAGTGCCCGTACTTCGCCGTCTCGCCGAAGATCGGCGTGCGCAGCGACAGCGCGTCGATGATCGCCTTCGGCGTCAGCTTGAACGTCGTCTTCACGGCCTGCTCGATCGCCGCGTCGGGCAGGCGGCCCGTGCCGAACGTGTCGACGAGGATCGACACCGGCTCCGCGACGCCGATGGCGTACGCGAGCTGCACCTCGCAGCGCTTCGCGAGGCCGGCCTTCACGACGTTCTTGGCCACCCAGCGCGCCGCGTAGGCGGCCGAGCGGTCGACCTTCGACGGATCCTTGCCGGAGAACGCGCCGCCGCCGTGCCGGCCCATGCCGCCGTACGTGTCGACGATGATCTTGCGGCCCGTCAGCCCCGCGTCGCCCATCGGCCCGCCGACCACGAAGCGGCCCGTCGGGTTGATGTGGTACGTGATGCCCTCGACCGGCAGCCCGTACTGCGCGATGACCGGGTTGATCACCTGCGCCTTGATCTCGCGGTGGATCGTGTCGTTGTCGACGTCGGCCGAGTGCTGCGTGGAGACGACCACGGTCTCGACGGCGACCGGGCGGTCGTGCTCGTAGCGCACGCTCACCTGCGCCTTGCCGTCGGGACGCAGCCAGGGGAGCGTGCCGTCCTTGCGCAGCTCCGAGAGGCGGCGCGTGAGCGCGTGCGCGAGAACGATCGGGAGCGGCATCAGCTCCGGCGTCTCGTCGGTCGCGTAGCCGAACATCATGCCCTGGTCGCCGGCGCCGCCGGTGTCGACGCCCTGCGAGATGTCCAGCGACTGCTTGCCGATCATGTTGATCACGCCGCACGTGTGGCTGTCGAAGCCGAACGTCGCGTCGTTGTAGCCGATCTCCTTGATCGTGCGGCGCACGAGCTCCTGGAGGTCGACCCACTCGTTGGTCGTGATCTCGCCGGCGATGACGGCGACGCCGGTGGTGACCAGCGTCTCGCAGGCGACGCGGGCCGTCGGCTCCTTGGCGAGGAGCGCGTCGAGGACGGCGTCCGAGATCTGGTCGGCGATCTTGTCCGGATGGCCCTCGGTGACGGACTCCGAGGTGAAGAGGCGCGTGCTCACGGTTGGGAGAGGCTCGGGGTGAGGAAGGACGACGTCGTGGCGAGCACGCGGCTCAATAGCGGTAGTGGTCGGGCTTGTACGGGCCCTCGACCGGCACGCCGATGTACGCGGCCTGGTCGGGCGTCAGCTCGGTGAGGCGCACGCCGAGCTTCTCGAGGTGCAGGCGCGCGACCTCCTCGTCGAGCTTCTTGGGGAGCGTGTACACCTTCCGCTCGTACGCGCCGCCGTTCTGGTGCAGCTCCAGCTGCGCCAGCACCTGGTTGGTGAAGCTGGCCGACATCACGAAGCTCGGGTGGCCCGTCGCGCAGCCCAGGTTCAGCAGGCGCCCCTCGGCCAGGATGAGGATCGAGCGGCCGCTCGGCAGCACGAACTCGTCGTACTGCGGCTTGATGTTGATGCGGCGCGCGCCCTCGACCTTCTTCAGGCCGGCCATGTCGATCTCGTTGTCGAAGTGGCCGATGTTGCCGATGATCGCCTTGTCCTTCATGCGCTTCATCATGTCGACGGTGATGATGTTCTTGTTGCCGGTCGCGGTGATGAAGATGTCGGCGGTCTCGAGCACGTCATCCACGGTCGTGACCTGGTAGCCTTCCATCGCCGCCTGCAGCGCGCAGATCGGATCGATTTCGGTCACGATCACACGGCAGCCCTGGCCCTTGAGCGCCTGGGCGCAGCCCTTGCCGACGTCGCCATAGCCGAACACGACCGCCACCTTCGCCGACAGCATCACGTCGCTGGCGCGGTTCAATCCGTCGATCAGTGAGTGACGGCAGCCATAGAGGTTGTCGAACTTGCTCTTGGTCGCCGAGTCGTTGACGTTGATCGCCGGGAACAACAGCGTATTCGCCGCGGTCATTTCATACAGGCGATGCACACCGGTGGTCGTCTCTTCGCTGACGCCCTTGATGCCCTTGGCAATCTTCGACCACTGGCCAGGCTTCGCCTTCAGTTCCTTGCGCAGCGTGTCGAGGATGACGCCCCACTCTTCGGGCTCGGTCTCGGCGTTGAACGACGGCACCGCGCCGGCCTTCTCGAACTCGAGCGCCTTGTGCACGAACAACGTCGCATCGCCACCATCGTCGAGAATCATCGTCGGGCCGCTGCCATCCGGCCACACCAGCGCTTCCACCGTGCACCACCAGTATTCCGGCAGCGTCTCGCCCTTCCACGCGAACA
>CBHYLO010000288.1:0-6256 GCA_966128675.1 uncultured bacterium
CGAGCGATCCCGGGCGGCGCATAGGTCGTGTCCGCGTGGGGCGTGCCGCCGGGCCGTACCGCCGTCGCGCGCGCCGGTGCGCCGGCGCGCGGACCGCTCCGCGTCAGCCGCGCGCGCGGGCCTAGAGGCGCGCCTCGTGGAAGCGCGTGATCGCGTCCACCAGCGGCGCGGGATCGAAGCGCACCGGATCCGTCGCGGGGAGCCCGGTCTCGTCCTGCACGCGCGCGACGGCGTCGCGCGCGTCGGCGTCCGACAGGTCGAACGTGTTCAGCCCGATCGCGATCACCGGCGCGGGGCGCAGCGGCGCCACGACCGCCTCGTGCAGCGCGACGAGGTCCTTCAGCGGCGGGATGGGCACCCAGTCGTTGCGGTAGATGGTCGTGCGCGACGGCTGGTGGCAGAGCACCATCGCGTGCGGCAGCGAGCCGTGAATCAGCCCGTACGTGACGCCCGAGTAGCTGGGGTGGATGATGGAGCCCTGGCCCTCGACCAGCACGATGTCGCCCTGCGCCGCGCCCTGCAGCGTCAGCCGCTCGGCCGCCCCGCCGATGAAGTCGGCCACGACCGCGTCGACGCCGATGCCCCACCCCTCGACGAGGATGCCGGTCTGCCCCGTGGGCGCGAACGCCACGCGCTGGCCGCGCGCGCGCCTCGCGTCGCGCAGCTGCAGCTGCGTGGTCATCTTCCCGATGTTGCAGTCGGAGCCGACCGTCAGGATCACCGTCGACGCGACGTCGCGCACGCGGCCGGTCGACACCACGAGGTCCGCGGGAGGCCGGCGCAGGTCGAGGATGCGCGCGCCGCCCGCCGCCGCCGCCTCGGCCAGCAACGGGTCGTCGCTCAGGAAGTAGTGCAGTCCGCTCCACACGTCGAGCCCACGGCGCGCCGCGGCGGCGATCGTCTCGCGCCAGGGCTGCGGGAGCTGGCCGCCGGCGGGCGCGATGCCCACGAGCACCGCGGTCGGCCCGAGCGCGAGCCCCTCCTCCAGCGTCGCGACGACGGGAATCCCGCCGCCGAAGCCGAGCACCTCGTCCGTGGTCCGGCCGGCGGTCGCGGCGTCCACCACGCCGACGACGCGATCCGGCGAGTAGCGGATGCAGGCGTTGGCGGTCTTGGAGGTCATCGGGCCGAAGTGGCCGTCCGCGAGCACGAGGAAGCGCACGGGGCGGTCGTCGGCGAGCGCGTACGCGCCGGCGGATGCGTTCGGGGATGCGGCGGCGGAATCGACGGACATGGCGGCGAGCGATCGATGAGCGGACGCGGCGCGCCGTCGCACGGAAGCTGACGCTCCGACGCGCGGCACACCGGCGCCGGCCCGGTGCGCCGGCGCGCCCGAAAGCTAGGCGGTCCGGCGCGTCCGCGCGCGCTCGGCGAGCGCGATGAGATCGACGCGCGGCGTCGGCGCGACCAGCACGCCCTCGCCGTCCGCGGGCGGCACGCGCAGCACCAGCGGCTGGTCGCGCGTGGCGCGGCGGAAGCCCTGCCCCTCGTAGATCCGGTTGCTGAGGATGCGCCGGATCACGACGAGGATCGACGCCAGCGTCGGCACCGCGACGAGCAGGCCCGCGGGCCCCATCACCTTGCCGACCACCAGCACGGCCATGATCGAGAGCACCGGCGGCACCGACACGCGCCGGATGCGCCGCGCCGTGATGAGCGGCAGCACGAACTGCCCCTCGATCACGTGGATGATGACGCCGAGGGCGATGACCGCCATCGCGCGCGTGCCGCCGTTCGGGCCGGCGAGCACGAAGAGCGCCGGCACGATGGTCGAGATGAGCGTCCCGAAGAACGGGATGATCGCCACCGCGCCGGTGAACACGCCGAACGTCAGCCAGTACGGGACGCCGAGCACGTAGAGGCCGACGGCCGTCAGCGCGGCGAGGATGAACATCCCCAGCAGCTGCCCGACGATCCACGACCGCAGCGTCACGCCGAGGTCCCCGAGCACGTCGCGCACGAGGTCGCGGTGCACCGGCGGGAAGAGCGCGATCAGCCACTCGCGGTAGAACTCGGGCTGCAGCGCGAGGTAGAGCGCCATCACGCCGACGGAGACGACGTTGATGCCCGCGTGGCCGATCGAGATCACCTTCGGCACGACGTCGGCGAACAGCTCCGCGCCCTGCTCGTAGATGGCGACCAGCAGCTTGTGCTTCTCGGGGCGCCACGTCTCGGCCACGCCGGGCACGCGGCGCACCGCCTCGTAGATGCCGCGCTCCCACGCGCCCACGTACGCGGGGAAGACGCGCAGCAGCGCCTGCGTCTGCTCGACGACGGGCGGCACGAGCAGCCAGACCAGCCCTCCGACGCCGGCGACCGTCAGCAGCACGGCGATGAGCAGCGAGCCGCGCCGCGGGAGGCGCGTGCGGCGCGTGATGGCGTCGGCCACCGCGCCGAGGTAGAGCGACAGCAGGATGGCGAGGAAGAGCAGCAGCAGAACGTCCGCGACCGTCCCGAACAGCCAGAGGAGCAGGACTGTTAGGACGGTCGCGGCGAGGAGGGGCGCGAAGCGGAACCGGCGCGTCGCGCCCCCAGGTACGTCGGAGGCGGTCACCCCTTCGGCCTGCCGTGCGAGAGCTCCTCGAACTCGGCCAGCAGCTCCGCCTCGGTGGTCTGGTTCGGCTGGCCCGGCGCGGGCGCCGCCGCGCCACCCTGCTGCTGCGCGGTCATCGGCGGCACGGGCGCGCCGTTGGGCGCGGACTGGCTGCCCGCGGAGAGCGCGGGGCGCGCGGCGCCACCGCCGCCCGCGCCGAGCTGGCGGTCGGCCGACGGCGCGGACGCCGGCAGCATCCCCATCTTCTGCTTGAGCGCCAGCAGGCGCGTGTCGGCGTCGGAGCCGACGGCGCCGCGCGCGAGCTGCTTGAACTCCGACTCCAGCTTGTCGCCCTGGAACTCGGAGTCGAGCGTCGCCTCGGCGGCGATCATGCGGACGTTCGTCTCGATCTTCTCCTCCATCCGCGCGAACGCCTCGAAGGCGCTCTTCTCGGACAGCGTGGACATCGTCTGCTGGATGCGGCGCTGCGCCTCGGCGCGGCGCTGCTTGGCGAGCAGCAGGTTCCGCTTGCGCTTGGCCTCCTCGATCTTGTCGGCGAGGTCGCGCAGCTGGACCTTGAGCTGCTCGGTCTGCGCGAGCTGCGCCTGCCACTCGCTGAAGTACGCCTCGGTGCGCTCGGCGTACTCCTGCTGCCGCAGGAGCGCCTGCCGCGCGAGGTCGTCGCGGTCGCTGCGCACAGCCAGCTCCGCCTTCGACTCCCACTCGGCGGCCTGCTGCCGCTCCTTCTCGAACTGGTCGCGCAGCTTGCGCTCGTCGGCGATCGCCACGGCGACCTGCTGCTTGGCCTTGATCAGCTGATCGTTCATGTCCGTGATCAGCGTGTTCAGCATCTTCTCGGGATCTTCGGCCGAGGAGATGAGATCGTTGATGTTGGACCGGACCAGCCGGGAAAAGCGGTCGAAGATGCCCATGCGTCAGCGGGCCTCGTGGATGGCGTCGGGCGAGACGGCGCGGTGGGTGCCGGTGTGCACCTGGCCGTCGCGGATGGCGACGAGCTCCCGCAGGTGCGAGGCGAGCGCGATGGTCATGCTCTCGAAGCTGGCCTGGAACTCCTCGTAGTCGAGGTGCGAGAGCTCCAGGGCCTCGCTGAGCACCACGGTGTCGCGCTCGATGCCGTAGGCACCGTGCAGCAGGTCGGTGGCGTTCAGCTCGAGCAGGCGCCGCGTGAGCTTGTTGCAGTGGCTGTCGTCGTCGGGGAGCTCGGTGACGTTGGCACGGAGCACGACGACCGGCGGCGCGTAGGTGACGGCGATGTCGAAGTCGAGGGCGCCACCGGGGCGGACGCGCCAGAGCCCCGGCGCGACCTCGGTGTAGGTCACGCCCTCGGCGCTGAGGCGGTCCAGAAAGCGCTCGAGTTCTTCCCGAGAGACCATGCGGGCACCTGTAGTTGGGGGGTCGCTCGCCCTACGGCCGAGCCGGGGACCGCGGTTTCGCCGGGGGCGACGAGCGCGACGTCGAAGTTAAGGGCCCGTCGCGAGGGCGGACAGCAGGGCGCGCGGGGCGGACGCGCCGGAAACGTCTGGCCGCCGCGCGCGCGGCGTCGCATCTTGCCGCCGCAGGCCCCGCCCGTCGTCCCCCCTCCCCGCCCGATGTCCCTCTACCTCGCCTGCGCCGTCTTCGGCGGCCTGCTGCTCGTGCTCCAGCTGGTGGGCGGCGTCGTGGGCGCGGAGGCCGGCCACCACGACGTGGGCGGCGCCCCCCACGGCGGCCTGCTCGGGCACGAGGGGCTGCTCCAGCTCCCGAGCCTCCGCACCGTCGCGGCGGCGCTGGCGGCCTTCGGGCTCGCGGGCGCGGGGCTCCTGGCCACGGGCGCGGGCGGCGGCGTGTCGCTCGCCGCCGCGGTGGGCACCGGCCTGGTCACCGGCGTGGCCGTCGCCGCGCTCACGCGCCTGCTGCTGCGCTTCGAGAGCGACGGCGTCGTGCAGCTGACGCACGCGGTCGGCCTCCCCGCGACCGTGTACGTCGCCATCCCGGCGGCGGGCGGCGGCGCGGGCAAGGTGCAGCTCGCGCTGCAGGGGCGCATCGTCGACTGCGCGGCCGTCGCCGCGGACCCGCAGCCGCTGGCGAGCGGCCAGGCGGTTGTCGTGGTGGACGTGACCGACGGCGACACGCTGGTCGTCGCGCCCGACCCCGCCGCAGAACCCGCGCGCTGACCGGCGCGCGTTCCCTTCCTCTCCCGGAGCAGTCCCGTGATCCTGGCCCTGTTGCAGCTCGCCGACTCCCTGCCGCGGAGCGCGTTCGCGCTCGGCGGCGGCGCCCTGGCCGCGCTGCTGGTGTTCGGCATGCTGGTCCTCTTCGCCAGCCGCTACAAGCGGTGCCCGGCGAACAAGATCCTCGTCATCTCGGGGAGCGTGGGCAGCGGCAACGCCGCGAAGTGCATCTCGGGCGGCGGCGCGTTCGTGTGGCCGGTGATCCAGGAGTACGCGTACCTCGGGCTGGACCCGATCCGCATGGACGTGCCGCTGGGCGACGCGCTGTCGCTCGAGAACATCCGCATCAGCGTGCCGGCCGTGTTCACCGTCGCCATCGGCACCGAGCCGGAGGTGCGGCAGAACGCCGCGATCCGCCTGCTCAACATGACGCACGAGGCGATCGAGGGGACGGCGCACGACATCATCGTCGGGCAGCTGCGCGCCGTCATCGCGTCGATGAAGATCGACGAGATCAACCGCGACCGCGACGGCTTCCTGCACAAGGTGCAGCACCAGCTGGAGCCCGAGCTGCGCAAGATCGGCCTCGTGCTGCTGAACGTGAACATCAAGGACCTGCGCGACGCCTCGGGCTACCTCGAGGCGCTCGGCAAGCAGGCGGCGCAGCAGGCCATCCAGCAGGCGCGCGGCGACGTGGCCGAGCAGGAGAAGCTGGGCGCGATCCGCGTGGCGCAGGCGGACAAGGAGCAGCAGACCGCCGTCGCCGAAGCCGAGAAGGAGCGCGAGATCTCGCTGCGCGAGACGCTGCGCGAGCAGGCGGTGCGCCTGGCGGAGCTGGACAAGGAGCAGGCGGTCGGCGAGCAGACGGCGGGGCTGGAGCGCGACGCGCAGGTGAAGGAGGCGCAGCGGACGCAGGCCATCCGCATCGCGCAGCTGGACAAGGAGCAGCGCATCGCCGAGCAGACCGCGGGCTTCGAGCGCGAGGCGGCGGTGGCCGCGGCCGACCAGAAGAAGCGCGTCGCGATCGCCGAGGCGAACGCGCAGGCGATCGCCGGCGAGGCGGACGCGCAGGGGCGCATCGCGACGACCAACGCCGCGCTGGCGGTGACGAACGCCGAAGCCTACCAGACGTCCGAGACGCGCAAGCGCGAGGCGGAAGCCGCCGTGCAGGAGGCGCAGAACCGCGCGATGGCGCGCGCCGCGCTCGCCGAGGCGGAGCGCGTGGAGGCCGAGCAGCGCGCGCGCCTGGAGGCGCCGGCGAAGGCCGAGAAGGCGCGCACGATCGTCGAGGCGGAGGCCGAGGCGGAGCGGCAGCGCATCGCCGCGCTCGCGGAGGCCGGCGCGATCTACGCGAAGCTCGAGGCGGAAGCGAAGGGCCAGTACGAGCTCCTGAGCAAGCGCGCGTCGGCGCTCGGCGAGGTGGTCGCCGCGGCGGGCGGCGACCCGAAGGCGGCGTTCCAGCTCCTCATGATCGAGCAGATCCCGCAGCTCGCCGAGACGGCCGCGAAGGCGATCTCGAACATCAAGTTCGACAAGGTGGTCGTGTGGGAGG
>CBHYLO010000289.1:0-6243 GCA_966128675.1 uncultured bacterium
CGCATCTTCCACGCGAGGTAGTGCGGATCGAGCGGGATGCAGTGCCCGCCGATGCCGGGGCCCGGCGTGAACTTCATGAAGCCGAACGGCTTGGTCGCCGCGGCGTCGATCACCTCCCACACGTCCACGCCCAGCTTGTCGCAGACGATGGCGATCTCGTTCACGAGGCCGATGTTCACCGCGCGGAAGGTGTTCTCCAGCAGCTTCACGAGCTCCGCGGCCTCGGGCGACGACACCGGGACCACGGTGTCGATGCACGACTCGTAGAGGCGCGACGCCACCTCGACGCAGGCGGGCGTGATGCCGCCGAGGACCTTCGGCGTGTTCTTCGTGTGGTACTTCGCGTTGCCCGGGTCGACGCGCTCGGGGCTGAACGCCACGAAGACGTCCTCGCCGACCGTCAGCCCGGCCGCCTCGAGTCGCGGCTGCAGCAGCTCGCGCGTCGTGCCCGGATACGTGGTGCTCTCGAGCACCACGACCATGCCGGGGCGCGCCTGGCGCTGGATCGCGTCGGCGACGGCGAGCACGAACGCCATGTCCGGGTCGCGCGTCTTGGACAGCGGCGTCGGCACCGCGATCGAGATCGCGTCGCAGTCGCGCAGCCGCGCCTCCTCGGCGCTGGCGATGAAGCGGCCGGCGTCGACCTGCGCCTTCACCTCGGCCGCAGGGACGTCCTGGATGTGCGAGTCGCCGCCGTTCAGCAGGTCGACGACCCGCTGGCTGACGTCGTAGCCGATGACGGTGAAGCCGGCCTTGGCGAACTCCATCGCCAGCGGCAGGCCGACGTACCCGAGCCCCACCACGCCGACGACGGCGGAGCGGTCCGCGATCTTGCCCAGCAGCTGCGCTTTCATCGAGACGACGTCGGGGCGATGGGAGGAGGGCACGGCTCAGCGGCCGTAGAAGGCGCGCACGGCGTCGATCACCTCGTCGAGCTGCGCCTGCGTCAGCTCGGGGTAGATCGGCAGCGACAGGACCTCGTGCGCGGCGCGCTCCGCCTCGGGGCACTGCCCCTCGCGGTAGCCCAGGTACGCGAAGCACGGCTGCAGGTGCAGCGGGAGCGGATAGTAGATCGACGAGCCGATCCCGCGCTCCTTGAGGTGCGCCTGCAGCGCGTCGCGCCGGTCGGCGCGGATGGTGTACTGGTTGTAGATCGACTCGTTGGCCGGGTCGACGTACGGCGTGCGGACGCCGGCCACGTCGCCGAGCGCCGCGTCGTAGTAGGCGGCGTTGGCGCGGCGCTTCGCGCTCCACGCGGCCAGGTGCGGCAGCTTGGCGCGCAGCACGGCGGCCTGCAGCGCGTCCAGGCGGCTGTTGTACCCCACCATCTCGTGGAAGTACGTCTTCTGGCTGCCGTGCGTGCGCAGCTTGAGGAGGCGCGTGTTGAGCGCCTCGTCCTGCGTCACCATCATGCCGCCGTCGCCGTAGCCGCCCAGGTTCTTCGACGGGAAGAAGCTGAACGTGCCGATGGTCGCGGCCTCGCCGGCCATGCGCCACTCGCCGTCGATCATGCGGCGCGCGCCGATCGTCTGCGCGGCGTCCTCGATGACGGGCAGCCCGCGCGCCGCCTGCTGCACCTGCTCGATCGGCGCCATCTGGCCGAACAGGTCGACGGGGATCACGGCCTTCGTCTTCGGGCCGATCGCCGCGGCGACCGCGTCGGGCAGGATGTTGAACGTCGCGGGGTCGATGTCGACGAACACCGGCCGCGCGCCCGCGTTGTGGATCGTGCCGGCGGTGGCGAAGAAGGTGAACGGCGTCGTCACCACCTCGTCGCCCGGCCCCACGTCGAGCGCGCGCAGCGCGAGCAGGATCGCGTCCGTGCCGTTCGCGCAGCCCACCGCGAACTTGGTGTGCGAGAGCCCCGCGACCTCGCACTCCAGCTTCGCGACCGGCTCGCCCAGGATGAACGCCTGCGCGTCCACGACCTCGAGCATCGCGGCGACGACGTCGTCGCGGATGGTGGCGTGCTGGGCGCGGAGATCGAGGAGCGGGACGGGCATGTGGGGACGCGGAGGACGGAGCCGGGCGGCGCGACCGCGACGGCGTCCGCACCGGTGGCACGGGAACCGGCGCGCCGGACTCGTGCAACCAGCGAAAGGTGCCCGGCCCGCCAGGTGAAGTCAACGGAATCGGGGCGCGGCGGGCGCGGGGCCCGCCGCCGCTCAGCGCACCCGGAGCGGGATCGGCACCTCGCGCCCGGTGCGCGCCGACTCGTAGATGCCGAGGATCAGCTCCAGCGACTTGCGCCCGGCCCGCCCGTCCGTCTCGGGCGGGGCCTCGCCACGCAGCACCGCCAGCACGTTGTGGTAGTACGCCTCGTGCCCGAAGCCGTAGACCGTCGGCGGGTTCGTGCTCGCCTGCTCCACCAGCTTGTCGTCGTCGTCGTAGTCGGCGAACTGCCAGGTCTCGACCCGGTTGACCGCCGTCCCGCCGATCTTCACGGTCCCCTTCTCGCCCAGCAGGGTGATCGACCCCTCCAGGTTGCGCGGAAAGGTCAGCATGGTGACGTCCATGACCCCCAGCGCGCCGCTCCGGAAGCGCATCACCGCCGCCCCCGAGTCCTCGGCCTCGATGCGCCGGGCCAGCGTCGCGGTCTTGGCCACCACGCTCTCCACGGGCCCCATCAGCCACTGCACCAGGTCCACGTAGTGCGACGCCTGGTTCATGAACGCGCCGCCGTCGAACTCCCACGTCCCGCGCCAGGGCGCCTGGTCGTAGTACTCCTGCGGGCGCGTCCAGTGCACCGTGCACGTGGCCATGTACAGCCGCCCGAAGCGTCCCTTGTCGATCGCCCGCTTCACCAGCTGGATCGGCGCGTTGAGGCGGTTCTGCTTCACCACGAACAGGTGCACGCCCGCGTCGTCGCACGCCTGCACCAGCGCGTCGGCGCCCTCCAGCGAGATCGCCATCGGCTTCTCGGAGATGACGTGCTTCCCCGCCCGCGCCGCCGCGATGCCGTGCGCCGGGTGCAGCCCCGACGGCGTGCAGATCGCCACCGCGTCGCACGCCGCCTCGCGCAGCATCTGCTCGTAGCTCGTGTAGGCCGGCACGCCCTGCGCCGCGCCCGCGGCCTCCGCGCGCTCGGGCACCACGTCGCACACCGCCGCGAGCGTGAGGCCGTCCACGCGCGCGATCGACTCGAAATGGTTCTTGCTGATGCGCCCGCAGCCCACGAGCGCGATGCGGAACGACGGCCCCGCGCTCACGCCTCGGCCTCCCGCACCTGCGCCGGCCGCAGCACGTCGCCGACCAGCAGGTAGCGCGTGCCGCACGTGCCGCACGTCGAGCGCACCGCGGCGTCCGGCGTCGCGACGGGCAGCTCCAGCTGCTCGCCGCACTGGCACATCCACCCGCGCTGCCGCGCCGGGACGCCCACCACGAGCGCGTACGCCGGCACGTCGCGCGTCACCACCGCCCCCGCCCCCACGAACGCGTACTCGCCGAGCGTCGTGCCGCAGACGATCGTCGCGTTGGCGCCGATCGAGGCGCCGCGCCCCACCTTCGTCGGGCGGTACTCGTGCTTCCGCGAGACGTGGCTGCGCGGGTTGAGGACGTTCGTGAACACCATCGACGGCCCGCAGAACACGTCGTCCGCCAGCTCCACGCCCTCGTAGACCGAGACGTTGTTCTGGATCTTGACGTTGTTCCCGATGCGCACGCCGTTCATCACCACGACGTTCTGGCCCAGCGAGCACCGCTCGCCGATGACCGCGCCGGGCATCACGTGGCAGAAGTGCCAGACCTTCGTGTCGGCGCCGACCTGCGCGCCCTCGTCGACGAAGGCGGACGCGTGGATGGAGGCGGTGGGATGGATCGTCACGGGTGCGTCGCGCCGGAGGCGTCGGCGGCGGCCGGCTCGGTGGACGCGGCGGGCGCGGCGCCCGCGCCGCCGTTCTCGCTCAGCGTGGCGTGCCACTCCTGCAGCGAGCGCACCTGCCCGGGCCGCGACCGCATCGACAGGATCGCGTCGCTCGCGGCGTTGGCCGCGGAGAGCGTCGTCGTGTAGGCGAGGCGGCGCGCGATGGCCGCCTGGCGCAGGCGGTAGTCGTCCACCTGCGCGCTCTTGCCCATGGGCGTGTTGATGAGGAGCTGGATGTCGCCGTTGACGATCAGGTCCAGGCCGTTCGGCCGCCCCTCGTGCAGCTTGAAGACGCGCTCGCACGGCACGCCGCGCTGCGTCAGGAAGCGCGCGGTGCCCTCGGTGGCGTAGAGCCGGAAGCCCATCTCGTAGAAGCGGCGCACGATCGGCAGCACGGTCGGCTTGTCGCGGTCGTTCACCGTCACGAAGATCGCGCCCTCGCCCGGCAGCTTGTTGTCGGCCGCCAGCTGCGACTTCAGGAACGCCGCGCCGAACGAGTCCGCGATCCCCATGACCTCGCCCGTCGATCGCATCTCGGGGCCGAGCACCGGGTCGAACTCGCGGAACTTGTTGAAGGGGAACACCGCCTCCTTCACCGCGACGAAGTGCGGCACGATCTCCTGCGTGTAGCCGATCTGCTCCAGCGTCTCGCCCATCATCACGCGCGCGGCGACCGACGCCAGCGACACGCCGACGGCCTTGCTGACGAACGGGATGGTGCGGCTGGCGCGCGGGTTCACCTCCAGCACGTGCACGTTCCCGTCGCGCATCGCGTACTGCACGTTGATCAGCCCCACGACGCCGAGCTTCCGCGCCAGCGCGATCGTCTGCTCGCGCATCGTCGCCTGGTCCTGCTCGGTGAGGATGTACGGCGGCAGCACGCACGCCGAGTCGCCCGAGTGGATGCCCGCGTCCTCGATGTGCTGCATCACCGCACCGATCACGACGCGCGTGCCGTCGCTCACCGCGTCGACGTCCGCCTCGTAGGCGTCCTCGAGGAACCGGTCGATGAGGACCGGGCGGTCCTCGGAGACCTGCACCGCGCGCGTGAAGTAGTCGCGCAGCGACGGCTCGTCGTAGACGATCTCCATCGCGCGGCCGCCGAGCACGTACGAGGGGCGCACGAGCACCGGATAGCCGACGCGGTTCGCGATCGCCACCGACTCCTCGACGCTCGTCGCCGTGCCGTTGGGCGGCTGCGTCAGCCCCAGCTCGCGCGCCAGCTCCTCGAAGCGGCGGCGGTCCTCGGCGATGTCGATCGCGTCCGGCGACGTGCCCAGGATCTTCACCCCCGCGGCCTCCAGCGGCCGCGTGAGCTTCAGCGGCGTCTGGCCGCCGAGCTGCACGATCACGCCCTCCGGCTGCTCGCGGTCGACGATCTCCAGCACGTCCTCGAGCGTCAGCGGCTCGAAGTACAGCTTGTCCGAGATGTCGAAGTCTGTTGAGACGGTCTCGGGGTTCGAGTTGACCATGATGGTCTCGTAGCCCGCCTCTCGCAGCGCGAGGGCAGCCCGGACGCAGCAGTAGTCGAACTCCACGCCCTGCCCGATACGGTTCGGCCCGGAGCCGAGGATCACGACCGACTTGCGGCCGCTGCGCGGCGCCTCGCTCTCCTCGTCGTAGCTGCCGTACAGGTACGGCGTGGACGACGGGAACTCGCCGGCGCAGGTGTCGACCATCTTGTACGCCGGGCGCACGCCGAGCGACCAGCGCTTCGCACGCACGTCGCCCTCGCTCTCACCGCGCAGCGCGCCGAGCTGGCGGTCCGAGAAGCCGAGGCGCTTCATGTGGCGCAGGTCCGTGCTCTCGACCGCGCCGAGCGCGGCGTACGCGCGCTCGGCGTCGATCAGCTCCTGCAGCTGGTGCAGGAACCACGGATCGACCTTCGACAGCTCGTGGACCTCGTCGATCGAGAGGCCGGCGAGCAGCGCGCGCTTCAGCTGGAACACGCGCTCGGGCGTCGGCTGGCGCAGCGCGGCCTTCAGCGTCGCCAGCTCGTCGTCGGCCAGGCGGTCGTCGGACGGCGTGGCGCCGACGGCCCACCCCGGACGGCCCGTCTCCAGCGCGCGCAGCGCCTTCTGGAACGCCTCCTTGAACGTGCGCCCGATCGCCATGCTCTCGCCGACGCTCTTCATCTGCGTCGTCAGGCGCGGGTCCGACGCGACGAACTTCTCGAAGGCGAAGCGCGGGCACTTCACGACGACGTAGTCCAGGACCGGCTCGAACGACGCCGGCGTCGTCTTCGTGATGTCGTTCGGCACCTCGTCCAGGCGGTAGCCCACGGCCAGCTTGGCGCCGATGCGCGCGATCGGGAACCCGGTCGCCTTCGACGCCAGCGCCGAGGAGCGCGACACGCGCGGGTTCATCTCGATCACGACCAG
>CBHYLO010000290.1:0-6230 GCA_966128675.1 uncultured bacterium
GGGCGCGCCGCGCGCGCCCGCCGCTCCCGTCGTCGTGTCGCATGCCCCTCACTGCCCCTTGCACGCCTCGCCCGTCGCGTCCGACGTGGCGTTCGCGGGATCGTTGGCGTTGCGGAACGGCTGCGCCGCCGCGTCGGGGATGCTCGTGTTGGTCTGCCGCTCGGACGTGTCGTAGAACAGGCGCCCGGGCACGCGCTCGCCCGCCACCGCCGGCGTCAGGTTGGGGAAGCAGGTGCGCTTGTAGTCGTTCCACACCTCCAGGCTCTGGAACATCGCGATGTACTTCTCGGTCAGGATCTCGCGCAGCAGCGCCTGGCCCGAGAGCCCCGCGGCCGACGCCGGCAGCCCGGCGAGCGCGCGCGCGCGGTCCAGCTGCGTGCGCGCCTCCGCGTCGTTCCCCGTGCGCTGCGCCGCCTCGGCCCAGATCAGCAGGTTCTCGTTGGCCGTGATGAGCGGCTGCGGCGCGTTCGGCGCCACCAGCGCGTCGGCGAGGTCGCTCTGGTCGGCGTTGAAGTAGCGCGCCAGCCGCGGGTCGCTGCGCTGCTTCAGCAGCCCGACGAACGACGCGGTCGGCACCAGGTAGCCCGGCCGGTTCACGACCGCGAACTGGTACCAGAAGTTCTGCTGCAGCGGCGCGCCCGAGAACGTCGCCACGTAGTTCTGCGCCGCGGTCGTGATCCCCTGCCGCGCCTCCGCCAGCGCGCTCTGGTACGCGCTGGCGCCGCGCACCTCGGCCAGGTGCAGGTAGAAGCGCGCCTTGAGCGTGTGCGCCAGGCGCGCCCAGCTCTCGGCGTCGCCCGCGTAGGCCAGGTCGGCCGCGCCCGGGCCCACGTTGCGCGGGCTGGTGGTGCCGACGTTGGCGATGCCGCGCGTCAGCAGCGCCAGCGCCGAGTCGTAGACGGCCAGCTGCGGCGTGAGCGCCGGGTTGGGCGTGTCGGAGAGCGCCTGCGTGTACACGATGTCGCCGAAGATGTCGGCGCCCGTGCCGATCAGCAGCGCCTCCTGGATCTGCGAGATGCCGACGAACAGCGAGTCGCCCAGCTCCCGCGCCAGGCGCCGCTCCTCGCGGATGTCGGGCAGCCCGCCGCCGGTGTAGAGCGCCTGGTAGAAGCCGTTCGTCGTGCTCTCGTCGCGGCCGTAGTTGTAGATGTCGATGTACTGGATGTTGCCCCCCTCGAACTGCTGCGTCCACAGCCCCGCGATGCGGGTCGGGTCGCTGGAGAGGAGCGCCCACAGCGCGCTCTGCACGCCGACGAACAGCTGCGACGGCAGCGCGGTGAGCGGGCGGTTGGGATCGTGGTCGAGGTCCCCGCCGGTGAGGAAGTCGTTGCACGCCATCGGGCCCGCGAGGGCGCCGGCGAGGGCCAGCGCCGCGACGGGCGCGGCGCGTCGGAATCGTCTCAGCACGCGAGTCTCCCGGTCAGCGGTTGAAGGTGGCGGAGAGCACGAACGACCGCGTCTGCGGGTTGTTGAAGTAGTCGACGCCCTGCGTCAGGTACTCCGCGCCGCCGAGGTTCGACTCGGGGTCGAGGCCGCGGTAGTCGGTCCACGTCGCGAGGTTGCGACCGGCCAGGCGGAGGTCGATGCTCGAGATGCCGATGCGCGACCGCACCCAGCGCTGGCCGAGCGTGTAGGCGAGCGACAGCTCGCGCAGCTTCACGAAGCTGCCGTCCTCGACGAACTGCGCCTGCGCGAGGCTGGCGTTGCCGCCCTTGGTCGTGAACCACGTCTGCCACTGCGCCGGCGTGGTCGCGAACGCGACGCCCACGCCCGGGCCGGCGACGTCGGGATACTCCTCGGTGTAGAAGTCCTTGCCGAACGTGCCCGAGCCGCCGCGCACCTCGGTGTCCTTGTGCGTGCCGAAGCGGTAGAGCGCCCCGCGCGTGCCGTTCCACACCTGCCCGCCGCGCCGGATGTCGAGCAGCCCCGAGACGCGCAGGTTGCCGAACAGCTTCAGCGACGAGTTGATGCCCATGTTCCACCGCGGGTTCGGATCGGCGATCACGCGGTCCGTCGGATCGTAGATCGGCTGCCCGTTGGCGGCGAGGTAGAGCGCGTCCTTCTTCGCGTTGGGGCCGCACCCCGCGTCGATGTCGACGTCGTTGATGACGAGCCCGCGCCCGCAGCGCGCGAAGTCGGAGCCGCGGATGACGCCCGGCGCGTAGCCCACCGACGAGGTGCCGATGGAGCCGGTGAAGCCCTCGTTGTTGTACGGGATGAACTCCGCGCCCAGCAGGTCGGTGACCTTGCCGCGCAGCCGCCCGTAGTTCAGCCCCAGCTCCCACGCCACCGCCGACGTCGTGTACGGGCGCAGGTTCAGCGTCACCTCGACGCCGCGGTTGTCGATCGTCGCGCCGTTGGCGAGGCGGCGGCTGAAGCCGGTCTCCGACGCGTTGGTCGGGACGAACAGGATCACGTCGGACGACTTCTTCCGGAAGTACGTGAAGCCGAGGTCCGCGCGCTGGTCGAAGAAGCCGAAGTCGGCGCCCAGCTCGACCTCGCGGTTGCGCTCGGGCTTGAGGTCGGGATTGCCGCCCGTGAGCGAGCGCACGACGCCGCCCTGCCCGCCCTGCACGCTGCCGATGAAATCGCCGAAGCCGCTGCCGAACACCGACGACGTCGAGAACGCCGTGATGGTGCCGTACACCGGCGGCTCGCGCCCGGTCTCGCCGTACGCCGCGCGCAGCTTGCCGAGGCTCAGCAGCCCGCGCTGCTCCGTGTTGCCGAGGGCGTTGGTGAACGTCCAGGCGGCGCTCGCCTTGGGATAGTTCGCGCGGCGCTCGCCCGACCCGAACGTCGAGAAGCCGTCGTTGCGCAGGCCGGCCGTGAGGAAGAGCTGGTTCCACAGGTCCGCCTCGACCTGCCCGAAGTAGCCCTCGATGTGCACCAGCGAGCGCAGCTCCTGCGGCACCGCCGGGCTCACCGTGTTCTGCATGACGTACGGCTCGGCCGCGATCAGGCTCACGCCCTGCGCCCAGATCTGCCGGTAGCGCCGCGAGTTCAGGTTCTGCCCGATCGACACGCGCCCCGTGAACGACGGCGAGAACTCGCGGTTCGCCGTCAGCAGCAGGTTGTTGTCGATCATCAGGTTGTTGAGGTCCAGCCGCGTCACCTGCCCGACGGGGTTGCTGGACGACGTGAGCGGCAGCGCCTCCAGCCGCTGGTCGGCGTAGTAGTCCGCGCCGAGCTGCTCCTGCACGCGCAGCCACGACATCGGGTTCCACTCGACGCTCACGTTGCCGACGAAGCGCCCCAGCTCGCTCTGGTTGCCCGGGCTGTAGGCGGCGAACAGCGGGTTGTCGTAGCCGCGCGTCCCGGTGGCGCTGGCCGTGGTCGGGTTCGGGAAGCGGTACGACCGGTGCAGCCCGCTGGTCGGGTCGAGGTACGGCTCGTTGTTGAAGTCCGGCGGCGTGCGCAGCGCGCCGAGCAGCAGGCCCGAGGTGTTGGAGCCCTTCTGCACGAAGCGGCCGCGCGTGTCGATGTAGCTGAGGTTCCCGCCGACGTTGATCTGCGAGTTCAGCGCGTGCGTCGCCTTCAGGCGCACGCTCGTGCGGTTGTAGCGGTTGTTCGGCCCGATGATGATGCCGTCCTGCGCCGTGAGGCCGCCCGACAGGAAGAACGACGTGCGCTCGGTGCCGCCCGCGATCGACAGGTTGTTGTCGAACGTCGAGCCGGTCTTGAAGATGTCGTCCTCGTGGTCGTACGTCGTGGCGCCGGAGAGCAGCGGGCCCCACGTCAGCGTCTGCGCGAAGCAGTCGGGGGCCGAGCACGCGCCGGGGTTGCCGTTGGTGCCCTGGCCGTACGAGCGCTGCAGCGGCACGGTGCGCGACACGCGGTCGAGCGTGGACGTCGACTGCAGCGTGTAGCGCGTCTGGCCGGGGCGCCCCTTCTTGGTGGTGATGAGCACCACGCCGTTGGCCGCGCGCGCGCCGTAGATCGCCGACGCCGCCGCGCCCTTGAGGATCTCGACCGACTCGACGTCGTTCGGGTTGATGTCGGCGGCGCGGTTCTGCGACACCGAGCTGCCGGTGCCGACGAAGTCCGACGGCCCCTGCGCGGTGGAGATGGTGGTGTTGTCGATCGGCTGGCCGTCGACGACGAACAGCGGCTGGTTGGTCCCCGTGACCGACGTCGCGCCGCGGATCTGGATGGACGCCGACGCGCCCGGCTCGCCGGACGACGTGCGCACGACGACGTTGGGCGCCGTGCCGCTGAGCGCCGAGACGAGGTTCTGGGGCTGCGTCTGCCGGCGGATGACGCTCGAGTCCACCGAGTTGATGACGTTGCCCAGCCGCTCGCGCGTCGACACGGTGCCGGCGCCGGTGACGACGACCGCGCTCAGCGTGGCCGGCGCGGAGGCGAGCGTGAAGTCCTGCGTGATGGTGCCCGGCCGCAGCGTGATCTGCACCGTCTGCGGACGGAAGCCGACGAGGCGCGCCGTGAGGCCGACCGTCTGGCCGCTGACGCGCGAGGCCGGGACGGAGAAGGTGTAGCCTCCCGTCGCGTTCGTCGTCACGCCGAGGTTCATCGTCGGGATGAAGACGCTGGCGGCGGCCAGCGGGCGGCCGTCGTCCGCCACGACGCGGCCGGAGATCGTCGCCGCCTGCTGGGCCTGGACGGCGGCCGGCGACGCGAGTGCGAGCGCCGCGGCGGCGAGCGCGCGGCGGAGCGGTCCTCTCATGATGCGGTCCTCCTGGCGTGTGGGGAGCGCGG
The DNA here is from genome assembly GCA_966128675.1 of uncultured bacterium. Lineage (GTDB taxonomy): Bacteria > Gemmatimonadota > Gemmatimonadetes > Gemmatimonadales > Gemmatimonadaceae > Roseisolibacter. The sequence goes on from CBHYLO010000290.1 coordinate 4,714, forward strand.
GCAGCGCGAGCACGAGCGAGCACGCGCGTGCGAGTGCGAAGGGCCATCGCGTGGCCATTCCCGCGGGCGGACCTGTGGCCGCGGCTCGGCAGTCACCGGACGCGTCCGGGCCACGAGACGCGCGCGCGCTCCGTCCCAACTCGGCGTGTCCGTGCGGGCGCACGCCGCGCATGCGGGCGCGCGCGGCTCGTCCCACCCCGCGGTGGGATGACCGGCGGTTGCACGACAACTCGCCGACAACTCCCCGACGACGTCCGAACGCCGCGGGGCCGTCGCCGCGGGGTCTCGCGCCGTCTTCCATGCCCCCTGGCGCGGTGCCCGATCCGGCGTACCATGTGCGGGCGGCCCCGGCCGCAGCCCCCTTCCCGCCCATGTCGTCCGCGCCCCTCTCCCACGGCGATCTCGCCCGCCTCCAGACCGTCCTCGGCACCATGCTCGCGCCGCACGAGTACGGCGACGCGCGGGCGTGGGGCGACGCGCTGTGCGGCGAGCTGGCGGCGCTGGTCCCCGACGGGATGCTGGGGCTGCTGCGCGCGACGCCGCAGGGCCCGTACACGCACACGCCGCTGCCGCTCGACGACCAGGTGCTGTACGTGCGGCACTACGCGCGGCTGGACCTGGCCTCCGCGCGGCAGGCCGAGCGGCGGCTGACCATCGCGCACCGCTGGTCGCTCACCGCGCCCGACGAGATGCGCGGCTCCGAGTTCCAGGAGGAGTGGCTGCGCCCGCGCCGCCTGGCCGACGCGTTCTGGCTCAACACGTACGACGGGCCGACCGCGCGGCATCGCGTCTTCCTGAACTTCGGCGCCGTGCAGGACGGCGCGGCGCGCGACCGCGTGCTGACGCTGCTGCGCCTCCTGGAGCCCGCGTTCCAGGCCGGCACGATGGCGCTCGACCGGCTGGGGAGCGACGCGGCGGCGCTGCACCGCACGCTGGACGCGCTCGCGCACGCCGTGCAGCTGAGCGACGCCGCGGGTCGCGCGCTGCACCGCACCGCCGCGCTGGGCGCGCTGCTGGCCGAGGAGCCCGAGCGCGCGCGGCTGGAGACGGCGCTGGCCGCGGTCGCGCACGACGTGGGCGCGCTGGTGGCGCCGCGCGCGGGCGGCGCGGGCGTGGTGGGCCCGCTGGCCGCGACGCGCACCGTGGACACCGCGCGCAGCCGCTACACGGTGCGCGGCACGCTGGCGCCGCACGCCACGGTGGGGCGGCTGGCGATCGTGCTCGACGTGACGCACGCGCCGCGCGGCGCCGCGCACGCCACGCTGGACGACGACGCGCTGCGCGCGCGCTTCGGGCTCACCGCGCGCGAGGTGGCGGTGGCGCGCCTGCTGGCCGAGCGGCTGAGCGACGCGGAGATCGCCGCGCGCCTGGGCACGAGCCCCAACACGGCGCGCACGCACGTCGAGCGCGTGCGCACCAAGCTGGGCGTGGGGCGCGGCCGGGCGGGGGGGGGGGGCCGGCACCGGGGCGGTGCGGGCGCCCGCGCGCGGGGCGGGCGGGCCCCCCCCCCGCCGGGT
>CBHYLO010000291.1:0-6193 GCA_966128675.1 uncultured bacterium
CGACGAGGTCGCGCGCGACCTGGTTCCAGGCCAGCGTGGCGTCGGCGGTGGCGGGGCTCGCCGACAGGGCGGCGGACGGACGTCCCGCGTCGCGGATGGCGACGGGATCCTGGCAGGCGGCCAGCGCGGCGGCCGCGAGGGCGAGCGCGCCGCGCGCGGCGCGCATGGAGAGCGGTGTCATCGGAGTGGCTGGTGTGAAGTGGCGCGTGGGATGGTCAGCGGCGGACGGCGACGACCTCGAGGTACTCGGCATCCACCTCGGTCATCGCGTCGGTGCCGCGCTGGTGCTGCGTCCAGTGCGCGGCGAGATCGGCCATGAAGGGCGCGCGGCGCGCGGGCTCCAGCGCCTCCAGCGTGCGCACCGTCGGGCCGTAGGTGGCGCCGAACAGCGCCGCCGTCTCCGCCGGCGTGTGCGGGAAGCGGAACGTCAGCGTGCGCCGCGTCGTCGCGACGTCCCACGCGGCCGCGTCGAACATCGTGCGGATGTTCGTCTCGTCGCCCCAGATGAGGGGGCTCGGCACGCCGGCCGGCGGCGGGACGACCGCGGCGTGCATCGCGAGCATGCGGCCGGTGAAGCCCGTGCGCGTCCAGTTCGCGAGCGCCACGCGTCCGCCCGGCCGCGTCACGCGCGCCAGCTCCGCGGCCGCCTGGTAGGGACGCGCGGCGAACATCACGCCGAACATCGACATGACGACGTCGAACCGGCCGTCGGCGTACGGCAGCGCCTCGACGTTGCCCTGCTCGAGCGCGACGTCGAGCCGCTCGCGGCGCGCCCAGCGCGCGGCGTCGGCGAGCAGCGCCGGCACGAGGTCGAAGCCCGTCACCGTCGCGCCGGTGCGCGCCGCCGGGATGGTGAGGTTGCCCGAGCCGCACGCGGCGTCGAGCACCGCGTCGCCGGCGCCGAGCGCGAGGCGGGCGACGAACGCCTCGGCCTCGTGGCGGAAGCCGGCGGCGATGCGGTCGTAGTCGCCGGCGCCCCAGATGCGGAGCGAGCGCTGCGTCAGCGCGTCGGCGTCGTGGTCGAGGGCGGGCGTCAGGTCGCGCGGCGCGACGCTGCTGGCGGTGGTCGAGTATTCCATCTGTCGCTCCCGAGTGCGGATTGTCGAAGGTCGAACCGGTGTGCTGCTGTAGGCGCAGCCGGTCGCCGAATCGAGCCACGCGACCTTCCGGATCGGTCCGTGGCTCGTTCCCCCCGCGTTCCGCGCCTTCCCGTGTGCCAGAGGGCAACGACGTCACCGCACACGGAGGAGCGAATGCAGATCACTCGATGGCACCGGACGGCGTACGCGATGGGCGTGGCCGCGATCATGATGCTGGCGTCCGCATGCGGCACCGACGCGACGCTCGGCCCGCGCGACACGGCCGCGTTCGACCGCGGCGCGGCGCGCGGCGCGGCGCTGGGCGCCTGCGGGCAGCTGCGCGCGCCGGAGGGCAGCGTGGTCGCCGCGCACCTGTACGCGCGCGGCGTGCAGATCTACCGCTGGACCGGCGCGAGCTGGGCGTTCGACGGGCCGTCCGCGGCGCTCTACGCCGACGCGGGCTTCACCGGGCAGGTCGGCACGCACTCGGCCGGCCCGATCTGGGTGCACGCGGGCGGCAGCACGGTGCGCGGGTCGTCGCCGGTGGCGTGCACGGTGGACGCGAGCGCGATCCCGTGGCTGCTGCTGCAGGCCACGCCCGAATCCGACGCGGGAATCTTCGGCCGCGTGATCGCGATCCAGCGCGTCAACACGGTCGGCGGCAGGGCGCCGTCGACGCCGGGCGCCGCGCCGGGCGAGATCCAGCGGGTGCCGTACACGGCGGAGTACTACTTCTACCGCTAGCGGCCATCGCCGGCCGCGCGGGCGGCCGGGGACGGGAGCCGCGCTACTGCGGCTCCCGTCGCGCGCGCTCCAGCAGCGCGATCAACGTGCGCAGCTCCTCCTCGGACATGTGGCCGAGCTGGCGCGCGTGCATCTCCTGCACGGGGACGTCGAGCGCGTCGACGACGCGGCGCCCCTCGTCGGTGATGCGCGCCGTCACCACGCGCCGGTCGGCGGGGCCGCGCTGGCGCGACACGAAGCCGCGCGCCTCCATGCGGTCGAGCAGCCGCGTCATGTCCGGCTCGCGGCTCACCATCCGGTCGCCGATCTCCCCGCTCGGCAGCCCCTGCTCGCCGGCGCCGCGGAGGATGCGCAGCACGTTGTACTGCGGCTGCGTGAGCTCGTGCGGCCGCAGCAGCTCCACCAGCTCGGCCAGCAGCGTCGTGGAGGTGCGCAGGACGTTCAGGTAGGCCTCGGCCTCGAGGCTGCGGAAGGGGCCCGGCTGGCGGATCTGGGCGCGGAGCTGACCGACCATGGGGACCGGGCGGGCGTGGACGTGGACGGACATGGAGGGCGCGCCGGGGAAGGGTAACACGGGCCTTGACGATGCGCCGCACCGCCGACATTCTGTGGGCCGTTATCCGTGACAACGAATAACGTGTCGCCTGCCAAAGCGGTACGCCTCCCTCTCCAGCCCCGAGGTTTCGATGCGTCGTCCCGTCCCCTCCGTCCTGCGCGGCGCGCTCCCGCTCGCGGCCGCCGCCCTCGCCGCGTGCGCCGACGCCGCCGCGCCGACCGCGCCGCTGGCGCCGGCCGACGCGCCGGTCCGGAAGGGCGGCGACTTCGTGAGCGGCGTGTCGATCCTGCCGGCCACGGCCCCCGCGCCCGACGTCCTGCTGCGCGAGTCGTTCGGCCCGGGGCCGGACATGCTGCGGCCCTCGGGCGGGAAGGGCGAGGCGAAGACCGCCTACGCGAGCACCAAGATCGCCGGCTTCTGGGTCGAGTATCCCGGCACCAGGAACCGCGCGTGGATCGCGCCCCCGGAGACCGGCCAGACCTGGAAGTTCTGCGGCGGCGGCGACAACACGAGCACGCAGAACCCGTGGGAGCTGCCGTCGCCGCTGCAGGCGACGCAGGCGGGCTGCGTGGCGTCCACCTGGACCGACGCGATCACGACCTTCCCGACGGCGCTCATGCCGATCGACTTCGCGCTGCCGACGGACGGCTACGAGCTGAGCATGGAGGGCTACCCGGCGCCGATCGCCGAGGGCTACGTCGCGATCGGCTTCACCAGCTCGGGCGCGGTGACCAGCAACCTCACCGACGGCGGCGCGCTCTGGCTCCGCGTCACGGATCCCACGCGCTCGACCTACGGCATCCCGCTGCACTACGAGCTGCGCGCGGGCAGCCTGGCGTCGGGCCAGCTCCTCGCCTCGGGCGACGCGGGCTACCGCGGCTGGATGCACATGGCCATCCGCGTCTCGCCCGCGGCGGGCACGGTCACGGTGACCTTCGCCGACGCGGCGCCGGTGACCGTCCCGTTCACGATGGCGACGCCGCGGTACCTCGCGTTCGAGGGGATCGGCATTCTCGACGACCTGGTGCTGCGTCGCTAGTCGCCATCGCCCGCGTTCGCCGCGCCGCTCTTTCGTCATGCGTTTGCGTCGCGTAACCTCCGCCCCACGGGGTACGCGCGGCGCGAGCAGCGGCGACGGGAGAGTCGATGTCGGAAGCTGGCGCACGTCCGGAGGGAAGCGGGCTCGCCGAGGCGCTGTTCAGCGGCCCCGGCGAGCTGCTGGCGTGCTACCGCGCCCTCGACTGGAGCGCGACGCCGCTCGGCCCCGTCGCGCGGTGGCCGGCCGCGCTGCGCGCCGTGGTGCGGCTCTGCCTCGACTCCGCCGTCGCGACGTGCGTCTGCGCGGGGCCCGAGCACGTGCTCCTCTACAACGACGGCTTCCGGCAGGCGCTGGGCGCCGCCAGGCATCCCGCGGCGCTCGGCCGTCCCGCGCGCGAGGCGTGGCCGGAGCTCTGGGACCTCATCGGGCCCGAGCTGGCGCAGGTGACGGCCGGCGGGCCGCCGGTCCGCCGCGAGGACCGGCCGTTCGCGACCGCGCGCGACGGCCGGACGGAGGAGGCCTTCTGGACCTACGCGCTCTCACCCGTCCGCGACGACGACGGCGCCGTCGTGGCGGTGCACTGCGCGGGCGCGGAGACGACGTCGAGCGCGCGCGCGGAGGCGGCGCTGCGCGCGAGCGAGGCGCGCTACCGCGCGCTCTTCGAGTCGATGGACGAGGCGTACGCGGTCGTGGAAGTGCTCCGCGATGACGCCGGCCGGTGGAGCGACTTCCGGTTCCTCGAGGTGAACCCGGCGTTCGTGACGCACACCGGGATGCCGTACCCGGTGGGCCGGACGGCGACGGAGCTGCTGGGAGCCCCCAACCCGCGCTGGGCGGCGCTGTACGGGCAGGTCGCGGAGACGGGCGAGTCGACTCGCGTTCAGGAGCCCGAGCTGTCGCTCGGCCGCGTCTTCGACCTGAACATCTTCCGCCTGGGCGGCGCGGGCAGCCGGCGCGTCGCCGTGCTGTTCACGGACGTCACGGCGCGCAAGCACGCCGAGGCGGCGCTCCAGGCGAGCGAGGCGCGACAGGCGTTCCTCCTGGCGCTGAGCGACGCGCTGCGGCCGCTCGCCGACCCGATCGCCTCCCAGGAGGTCGCGGCGCGGCTGCTGGGAACGCATCTCGGCGTCGACCGCTGCTACTACGCGGAGTTCGACTGGCCGCACGACGTGCTGCACATCCATCACGAGTACACGCGGACGGGCGCCGCGAGCGCGATCGGCTCACATCCGATCAGCCTGTTCAACGACCTGCTCGTGCACAGCCACAGGGGCGAGCCGCTCGTGTGCGACGACATCGAGACGCACCCCGTCTACCGCGGGGAGAAGGACGCGTATCGCGCACGCGGGACCGACGCGTTCATCCTGATCCCGCTGGTGAAGCAGGGGCAGATGGCCGCCTGCATGTGCGTCACGATGGAGACGCCGCGCGCGTGGTCGCCCACCGAGGTGGAGCTGGTGCAGGACGTCGCGGAGCGCACCTGGGCCGCCGTCGAGCGCGCCCGCGCCGAGGCGGCGCTGCGCGCGAGCGAGGCGAGGTACCGCACGCTCTTCGAGACCATGGGCCAGGGATACACGGAGGCCGAGCTCGTGCGCGACGCCGACGGCCGCGCGGTGGACTACCGGCTGCTCGAGATGAACCCGGCGTTCGAGCGGCTGCTCGGCATCCCGACGGCGGGGGCCCGCGGCCGGCTGGTCACCGAGGTCCTCCCCGGGCTCGACCCCTGGTGGGTGGAGACGTTCGACCGCGTGGTGCGGAGCGGCGCGCCGGATCGCGTCGAGCGCGAGGTGCCGCAGCTCGGGCGCTGGTACGAGGTCCACGCCCACCCCGCGGGCGGCGAGCGCTTCGCCACCTTCTACGAGAACGTCACCGAGCGGAAGCGGGCCGAGGCGGTCCTCCGCGCGGGCGAGGCACGCCAAGCGTTCCTCCTCCGACTCAGCGACACGCTGCGGCCGCTGACCGCCGCCGCCGCGATGCATGCCGAGACGTGCCGGCTGCTCGGTGAGCACCTCGGCACCGACCGCGCCTTCTACTGCGAGTTCCGGACGGCGGAGGGGGTGACGGTCGTCGGGCAGGACTACGTACGCGGCGACGTGCCGTCGCTGCGCGGCACCTACGCGATCTCGGACTTCGCGTGGATGATGGCGCTCTACGCGCGCGGCCGACCCGTCGTGGTCACGGACGTCTGGACCGCGGAGGTCATCCCCGACGCCTACCGTGCGGCGTCCGCGGCGGCGCACGTGGCGTGGATCGTCGTCCCGCTGCTGCGGGAGGGGGCGATCGCCGGCACCCTCTGCGTCGCCGACATGCGGCCGCGCGCCTGGGCCGCGTCGGACGTCGAGCTCGTGCGCGAGGTGGCCGAACGGCTCTGGGCCACCATGGAGCGCGCCCGCGCCGAGGCGGCGCGCAGCGCGAGCGAGGCGCGCTTCCGCGTGGTGGCGGACCTCGTGCCGGACCTGCTCTGGGAGAGCGAGCCGGACGGGTCGACGGCGTGGTACAACGCGCGCTGGCTCGAGTACACGGGGCAGACGCTCGAGGAGGCGCGGGGATGGGGATGGACGGCGGCGATCCACGCCGACGACCGCGCCCGCTCGGCGGCCAACTACGCGCGGGCGGCGGCGCGGGGCGAGCCGCTGGTGCAGGAGCACCGCATCCGCCGGCACGACGGCGCGTACCGCTGGTTCCTGGTGCGGGCCGAGCCGTCGCGCGACGGGGGGGGCCTCGTGCGCTGGTTCGGCGCGGCGACCGACATCCACGGCCAGCGCACGGCGCTCG
>CBHYLO010000292.1:0-6179 GCA_966128675.1 uncultured bacterium
AGGCCGCCCGGCATGGCGGCCGACCTCGCGCGCGTGCGGCTGCTGGAGGCCGCGCTGCACGACGGCGCGGGTCGGCGGAGCGACGCCCTGGCCGCACGCGAGGCCGCGCTGGCGGCACTCGGCCCCGCGCGCGCGACGGAGCCGCTGCGCACCGCGGAGCTGCGCGCACGCGCGCTCACCGCGCTCGGTCGTCGCGCCGACGCGACGCCGATCGTCGAGCGCCTGCGCGTCGCGGGCTACCGGCCGTACGACTTCCGCGCCTTCGCGGCCGACGTCTCCCGGGCGGGCTCGCCCCGCCCGTGACGCAGCAACGGGCGGCACCACCGCCGCCCGTCCGGCAGTCCTACCCCTGCCCGAGGTCGCGCTCGATGCCTGACGACACGCCCACGAACCTCAACTTCGACGTCTACGTGAAGTTGAACACGAACGCGGCGCCGAAGCAGCAGGTCCTGCTCCTGGACGGCAACAACGCCGCGATCGGCAAGCTGAAGGTGCCGACGGGCGCCACGGCGAGCGTCACCTTCCACCAGGCGAACGGCAGCCAGGATCTCTACTTCTCGAGCTTCCTGATCCAGGCGACGGCGTTCAGCACCTTCCCGCCCCAGGGGTCGCCGGACAACAACCCGGCCGAGTTCAAGCCGCTGGTCTGGACGCCGGGCCAGGTGAACGCCACGTCGCTGACGGTGCCGGACACCAACACGGACGCGTCGTCCACCGACTACCACTACGCGGTGGGCGTCGTCGCGCAGGGCGGCGACGGCACGGTCTACTGGAACGACCCCGAGATCGTGAACCACTCGGAGCAGTCGCCCGAGCTCCCGGCGGTGCGGGCGCCGGACGACATGCCCGCGATCAGCCCGACGTTCGGCCGCACGGCGTCCGCGGCGGACGTGAGCGCGCCGCCGCCGGCGTGACAAAGCGAACGCTGCGGGCTGCGGGCTGCGGATCCTGCTCGGTGCCCTCGGCGGCCGGCGTCGCACCCAGCGAGCACGAACTACGCTTTTGACTACGGATGCTCCGGATCGAGCGGATGAGACGGATCGTTCCCCGGAGCGCATGGGGCGTCGCCGCCGCGCGGAGCGATCCGAACGATCCGTTCACATCCGGAGCATCCGCATCCCCTCGTTCGCCGACCCGTGCTGGGTGCACGGAACCCTGAACGGCATTGAACAGGACGACAGGATGACGAAGAGGCTTCGCACCGGCGCTTGGAGCAGCGCGCCACGCGGAGCCTCTTCGTCATCCTCGTCTTCCAGCAGTCGCTACTCAGATCCGCAGTCCGCAGACCGCAGCTCCCGACACGCAGTTCTCAGGGCTGCGGCGGACGCCGCCCACCCTGCCCACCCTGCCCGCCGAAGAACTGCCGCAGCGGGTTCTTCACGTTCTCGGGCACCTTCGTCCACTGCTCGGGCGTGAGGATCGCCTGCGCCTCCTTCAGCCCGTCCTGGAAGATCTGCGCACGCTCGGCCAGCTTCGGCCGGATGGCGGAGAAGAGCGTCGCCTGATCGGGGTTGTTGCCCTGCTTCGCGACCAGCGCGCGCACCTCCGTCGCCCAGCGCGTGTTGCGCGCGGCCACCGAGTCGCGCGCCGCCGCCAGCCGCGTCACCTGCGCCGTGTCGAGCTTGAGCGAGTCGCGCAGGTCGATGATCTGCGCCAGCGGGTTGGCCGCGGCCGCGGCGGCCGCCGCCTCGTTCCCCTGCCCGCCGCCCAGCAGCGCCGCGATCCCGCCGCCCGGGCCACCGCCGCCGGGACCACCGCGACCGCCCTGGCCACCACCGCCGAAGCCCCCGAAGCCGCCGCCCTGCCCGTAGACGTAGCGCGCCTGGATGCCGATCTGGAACGTCTGCCGGAACGCCGACGCCGCCTGGCGCGTGCTGCCGAAGCGCTCGTTCACCTCGTAGACGTAGCGCTTGCTCGCCGCGTCGAAGCCGCGCACCGCGAGGAGCGTCGGATCCGGCCGCGCGGGCTGGCCCCAGCCGCGCAGGTCGTCGGCGCCGTGCACCAGCTGGTCGAGCCCCGCGAGCGAGTTCACGAACAGCGTGCTGATGGTGAGGCGGCGCTTGAGGCCGAAGTGGTCCGGCTTGTAGTTCAGCTGCAGGTCGAGCGACGGCGTCCACGGCCCGCGGCAGCTGTTGCGCGCGGCCACGCGGCCCATCTGCGACTCCAGGCACTCGCGCGCCGCGTCGGGCGTGGAGGCCAGCACCTTCTGCAGCCCCGCCTGCAGCGTCGGGTCGCCCGCGAGCTGCGCGGGATCGAACACGAACGCCGCGTCGTTGCGCGAGCCGTCGCCGTTGATGTCGCCCGAGACGATGGGCGTGTACGGACGGCCCGAGGTCGCGCGCCCGATCGCCGTGATCTCCAGCGACGGGTGCAGCGGATACGTCAGCGTGCCGATCAGGTTGTGGCGCACGTCCTGGTCGGCCGACGCGAACAGGCGCTCGTTCGGGTCGCCCGCCGTCGGCGTCTGGCCGAAGCTGCCCGCCGGGTTGCCGAAGCCCGTCGACGACTGGTCGCGCGTGCGCGCCAGCGTGTACGACAGGTTGAAGTTCACGCCCTTGCTCGTGAAGCCGTTCACCGACGCCGTCGCCTGCACGTTGCGCGAGCGGAAGCCCGAGCCCACCTCGAACACCTGCGCGAAGCGCGGGTCGACGCGGCTGGCGGAGATCGCGCTGGCGCCCGTCGTCGGCGCGATCGCCGTCGCCGGCACCCACACCGGACGCCCGCCCTCCGCGCCGAGCGTGAACTCGGGCGCGCTGGTGTCGAGGTTGAGGTCGCGCACCGCGTACTGCGCGTAGCCCAGCGTGTACGCGCCGTCGAGCGTCGCCGTGAAGCGCTCCATGAAGCGCCGCGTGACGCCGAGGCTCGCGCGCCACGTGCGCGGCGAGCGGAAGTCGTCGGCGATCGCGGTCACCGCGGGCGACGCGGACAGCGACGCGACGGGCGTCCCCGGGATGCCGTCGACCGCGAGGCACTCGCTCGGGATCGCGCCGATGCCCTGCGACACGTACGCCGCGTAGTTCGGCAGCGGCACCGCGGCGCCGGCGCACACGAGCTGCGACTCCGCGCCCGCGAGGCCGGAGCCCTGCTGCGCCGCGGAGAAGAGCGACGACGACGCGCGGCCGCGGAACTCGCCGATGCCGCCGCGCACGAACAGCGTCGGCCCGCCGCGCAGGAAGGGCGCGGGCTGGCCCTGCGCGCGTCCGGCCTGCCGCTCCTGCCGCCCGGCGCGCCCGTTCTGGCGGCCCGTGTCCGGGAAGAAGGTGTAGCTGAAGCCGATGCGCGGGCTCACGCGCAGCTCGCCCGGGAAGCGGTCGGTGCGCAGGCCGAAGCGCTGCTGCACCGCCGGATTGAGCGCCGGCGCGCCGGAGTACGTCGAGCCCTCGATGCGCGCGCCGTACGTCAGCTGGAAGGAGCGGCTCTGACGCCACGTGTCGCCGAGGTAGCCCGCGGCGTTGATCGCGCCGCCCGCGTTCGTGCGCGGCGCGAGCGAGCGCGTGAACAGCGCGGGCCGGTCCTCGAGGAAGTCCTGCAGCGAGTTGAACGTGTAGGTGCCGTACGGGTTGAACGCGGTGCGCTGGTCGTAGCGGCTCGCGTTCACCAGCCCGCCGAGCTTCACGCGGTGGCCGCCGCCCATCGAGGCCCACGACAGCTCGTTCGTGCCCTCGACGTAGTCGGTCTGGTCGTCGTTGTTGAGGCCCGGGTTGCCGCCGAACGAGAGCGTCGAGAGGCCGGTCGTGCCGTCGCCCAGGTCGCTCGTCACGCGCACGCGGCTCGCCGGCAGCGCGACGTACGGCGCCGCGTTGCGCTGCTCGGCCGTCGCGTAGACCTTCGCCTCGTTGATGACGGTGCCGCCGAGGATCTCGCGGTCGAGGCGCGACGAGAGCGTGAGCATCAGGCCGCCCGCCTTCGTGCGCGAGTCGCCGCCGAACGTCGGCACCGACAGCGCGCCGATGCGCGTCGCGTCCTGCTCGCTGACGCGGTAGTCGCCGCGCAGCGACAGCGTGTGCTGCTCGTTGAGGTTCAGGTCGAGGCGCGCGATGCCCGAGAGGTTGTCGTTCAGCTGGCTGCCCGGGATGCCGCTGCGCGTGGCGCCGACGCCGAGCGCCTGCAGCTGCGCGAGGAAGCGGCTCACCGAGTCGGGGCTCGCGCCCACCAGCCGCAGCGCCGACGGATCGGCGCCGACGAGGCTCTGCAGCGGGTTGCTGCGGCGCTGCAGGGAGCCCGACACGAAGTAGAAGGCCCGGTCCTTCACGAACGGCCCGCCGACGCCGAGCGAGAGCGAGTTCTGCGTGTAGCCCTGGCCGAACGCGCCCTCGAACTCGGGGCGCCACTGCAGGTTGGGGTCGCGCAGGTTGTACGTGCTGCCGACGTACAGGTTGTTGGTGCCGCTGCGCGTCGTGCTGGCCACCTGGCCGCCGCTGAACTGCCCGCGCGCGACGTCGAAGGTGTTGGTGATGACGCGGGTGGCGCGCACGGCCTCCTGCGGGAAGCTGCCGCCGCCGAACGAGACGCCGTCGAGCGTGACGTTGTTCTGCGCGGCGCTCTGGCCGGCGACGTTGAAGCCCGCCTGCGTGGAGTCGCTGCCCGGCGTCGAGACGACGCCCGCGGTGAGCGCGGCGATCGCGTTCGGATCGCTGGCGTCGACCGGGAGGCGGAGCGCCTGCTCGGTGGTGACATTGCGCTCCGTGTTGCCCGGCTCGGGGCGCTGGCCGTTGGGCGGGCCGGCGGGCGCGCGGTTGGCCTGCACGCGCACGGTGCTGAGCTGCGTGGGCGCGGTGCCGAGCGCGATGTTGGCGACCAGGCGGTCCTCGTCGGACTCGCGCTGCACGTTCACCGTCTGCGGCAGCTGGCCGATGGCGCGCACGGTGATGCGGTAGCGTCCCCCGCCGTCGGGGAAGAGCACCGTGTACTGGCCCTTGGCGTTGGTGGCGCGCGTGCGGTTGACGCCCGTCTCGACCGACGTGACGGTGACCTGCGCGCCCTCGATGGGCTGGCCGTTGGTGCCGACGACCTTGCCGGTGACGATGTCGGTCGTGCTGCCCACCTGGGCGGCGGCGACGGCGGGAAGCGCGGCGAGGGCGGCGGCGCCCACGGCGCCCCCGAGGGCGACGGGGAGCAGGGCCGCCGCGACGCGGCGTGGAGCGGGAGGCATATTCAGCGAGGACGGGAGCGTCGATAGGAAAGCGCGCCCGCCGCCGTGCTGCGGGGCGTGGGCGCGCTGCCTCACGTACGCACCGATGATGGGCATCGCTGGCGGGTGGACGCGCGAACCGGCGCCCCGTTAACAACGGTCTCATGTTCCCCGCGCCGACCCCCGACCCGTGCCGATGCCGCCCGACCCCGCCCCCGCCGCCGACCCGACCGTCCCCGACGCCGAGCTGGCGGTGGCGCGCGCGATCGCGCAGCGGCTGGGGCGCCCGGTGTTCGCGGTCGTGACCGAGACGGGCGGCCGGCGGCTGGCGCACGAGGCGCCCGAGGACCTGGACGAGGTGGCGTACGCGGTGGACCACCGGGGGCGGGTGCGCTTCGGGCGCGCGGGGCGTCCACCGGCGCCGCCCGCGGGTGTGGCGCTGGTGCGCGATCCGGCCGCCATCCCGGCCGTGGAGCTGGCCGCGGCGCGCGACCTGGCGCTGGCGGTGGGCGCGACCGTGTTCGTGGCGGCGCCGGACCCCGCGGAGCCGGAGGGCGGGACGCGCTACGCGCTGGAGGCGCCGGCGGACGGGTCGCTGCGCTTCGCGGTGCGGCCCACGGGGACGCTGCTGGTGGGCGACGCCGCGCGCGAGGAGCGGCCGCGGCGCGTGGCCGACGCGAGCTGGCCGACGCGGGTGGGCCCGGCGATCCGGGCGGTCCGCCGGCTGGCCGAGCGCGGGGAGGCGCTGGCGGCGGTGGACGTGGTGCAGGCGCGCGACTGGGGCCGCGTGGAGCGCCTGGTGCCGAAGGCGGAGCGCGACGCGCTGCACCCGCGGACCATGGTGGGGCTGGCGGGCCCGGCGGCGGCGGCGCGGGTGGCCGCGGCGGTGGAGCGCGAGCTGGAGCGGCTGCGGGAGGAGGCGGGGCGGCTGTTCGAGCGTTGAGCGGCGAGCGGCGAGGGGGCCCCCCGGCCGGGACGGATCGTCCCACCGAAGAGCCCCCTTCGCCATTCACCGTGAGCGCCGAGCGCCGAGCGCCGAGTGGACCAC
>CBHYLO010000293.1:0-6172 GCA_966128675.1 uncultured bacterium
CGGCGCGGACGGCGCGGACGGTGCCGGCGGCGCGGCATCGAGGACGAACGCGTCCACCGCGTCGCGCAGCACGCGCGCCTGCGCGTCCAGCTCCTCCGCCGCCGCCGCGGACTGCTCGGCCGTGGCCGCGGTCTGCTGCGTGGCGCCGTTGAGCTGCTCGACGGCGGCGCCGATGTCCATCACGTCGCCCTGCTGGCGCGTGCTGGCCTCGGTCACCGCGTCGAGCACGATCGCGAGGCGCGCCGCGCAGCCGTCGATCGCGCGCAGGTGGCCCACCACCTCGTCGCTCGCGCGCGTGCCGAGGTGGACGCGCTCCTCGTTCTGCGCCACGAGGTCGCCCGTGCGACGGGCCGCCTCGGCGCTGCGGAGCGCGAGCGCCCGGACCTCCTCGGCGACGACCGCGAAGCCGCGGCCGGCGTCGCCCGCGCGCGCCGCTTCCACGGCCGCGTTGAGCGCCAGCAGGTTCGTCTGGAACGCGATCTCGTCGATGGTGCGCAGCACGGTCGCGGTCTCGCGCGCGCTGGCGCCGATGAGCGCCATCGCGTCGGTCAGCCCGCTCATCGCGCTGACGCTCGCCGCGGCGCTGGTGCGCGTGTCGGCGGCGACGGCGCTGGCCGCCGTGGCCTGCTCGGCGTTGACGTCGGCGGAGCGGCGCAGCTCCAGCAGGCGCGCCGTGACCTCCTCGAGGCTCGCGGCCTGCTCGCTGGCGCCGCTGGCCAGCGCCTGGCTGCCGCCCGCGATCTGCGCGCTGGCGACGGCGACCTGCCCCGCCGTCGAGCGCACGCCTTCGAGCGCCGCGCCCAGCTGGTCGAGCGCGCCGTGCAGCGCGGTGCGCAGCGTCGCGAAGTCGCCGGTGTAGTCGCCGTCCAGGCGCGCGGTGAGGTCGCACTGCGCGACGCGCTGCAGCACGGCGATGGTCTCGCGCGTGGGCGCCGCGACCGCGCCGACGGTGTCGTTGAGGCCCGCCACCAGCTCGCGGTACACGCCGGCGAAGCGCGCGGGCTCGCCGCGCACCGAGAGGTCGCCCGCGCGCGCGCCGTCGATGAGCGTGCGCGTCTCGCCCAGCACGCCCTGCAGCGCGTCGACCGCGCCGTTCAGCGACGCGGCCAGCCGGTCGGCGTCCGAGCGCGGCGCGAGCCGCGCCGACAGGTCGCCGCGCGCGACGTGCGCCGCGGCGTCCGACGCCTCGCGCAGGTAGCCCGTGAGCGCGCGGAACGCGTCGGCCAGCGCGCCGACCTCGTCGCGGCCGTGGTGCGTGACGTCCGCCGTCGTGTCGCCCACCGCGACGCGCCGCGCGACCGCCGCCATCTGCGCGATCGGGCGGCGGATGGACGCGGCCAGCGCGAGCGCGATGCCCATCACGAGCGCGACGACGACGCCGGCGATCACCAGCACCCAGCGCCGCGTCGCCTCCGCCGTGCGCGCGTCGGCGGCCACGCGCGCCTGCAGCCGCGCCTCGGCCAGCGTCCCGAGCGCGCCGAGCGAGCGCTCCAGCGTCGCGAAGCTCGCCTGGAACGCGGCGAAGCGCACGCGCGTCGCGGCCGTGTCGGCGCCGAGGGCGGCGGCCATCGAGTCGGCCTGCGCGACGTAGCGCATCGCGTCCGGCTGCGCCGCGCGCGTGGCCGCGCGCACGTCGGCGAAGCCCGCCGTCCGCGCCACCGTGTCGAGCTCCGCCAGCAGCTTCGGCCCGTCCTCGGCGAGGTCGTCGCGCAGCGTCGTGACGCCGGCGGTGTCGCCGTTGGCGTGCGCGACCATCATCCCGACGACGTCGCCGCGCACCGCGTCGTGCATCATGTCCGCGGTCAGCGCGTGGCGCTGCACGACGTTGGCGGCGGTCGTGGCGTGCAGCAGCGCCAGCGTGTCGGTGAGGCCGGAATGCCCGACGAGCCCCACGGCCATCGTGGAGCCCGCGCCCACGAGGGCGAGGGCGAGCAGCTTCTGTCGGAGGGTGAGGGCGAGCATGGGCGCGGAGGGGCGAGGGCGGAGCGGCGGCGGCATGGAGGCGTGACGGCTCGGGCGAGTGTCGGCCGCAGGACGGGCGCGCTCAACACTCTCACGAAAACGTCATGACCTCCCTCTCATCCCGTCGTGCGCGTAGCATTGCCGGCATGCGCCCCGTCGTCGCCGTCACCCGCCGCCTCCCCGCGCCCGTGGAGGCGCGCCTCACCAGCGCCCTCGCCGCGCGCGTCGACGCGCGCCTGAACGCCGACGACCGTGCGCTCGACGCCGACGGGCTGGCCGACGCGCTGGCGACCGCCGACGCGGTGCTCTGCACGGTCACGGACCGCCTGGACGCGGCGGTGTTCGCCGCGGCGGCGCGTCGCGCGCCCGGCGGCCGGCCGCGCGCGCGCCTGCTCGCGAACTTCGGCGTCGGCGTCAACCACATCGACCTGGACGCGGCGCGCGCGCACGGCGTGGCGGTCACCAACACGCCCGGCGTCCTCACCGACGACACGGCCGACGTGGCGATCGCGCTGATGCTGATGGCCGCGCGGCGGCTGGGCGAGGGGGAGCGCGAGCTGCGCGCGGGCCGCTGGAGCGGCTGGCGGCCGACGCACCTGCTGGGCACCTCGCTCACGGGCGCCACGCTGGGCGTCGTCGGCTTCGGGCGCATCGGGCAGGCGGTGGCGCGGCGCGCGCACCACGGCTTCGGCATGCCGGTGCGCTACCTCAACCCGTCCGCGCGCGACGCCGAGGCGGCCGCCGTGGGCGCGACGCGCTGCGAGACGCTGGCGGCGCTGCTGGCGACGAGCGACGTCGTCTCGCTGCACTGCCCCGCCACGCCCGCGACGCGGCACCTGGTCGACGCGGCGGCGCTCGCGCACGCGCGGCCGGGCGCGATCCTCGTGAACACGGCGCGCGGCGACGTGGTGGACGCCGACGCGCTGGCCGGCGCGCTGCGCGACGGCCGGCTCGCGGCGGCGGGCCTCGACGTCTACGAGGGGGAGCCGCGCGTGCCGCCCGCGCTGCTGGCGCTGGAGAACGTCGTGCTGCTGCCGCACCTGGGCAGCGCGACGGTCCGGACGCGGCGCGCGATGGGCGACCGCGCGCTCGACAACCTCGAGGCGTTCCTGGCGGGCCGCACGCCGCCGGACCGGGTGAGCTGAGGCGCGTCGCCGCGGCGCGTCCGGCGACCGCTGGCGCCGCCCGGTGCGCGGCCGTAACGTCGCGGCTCCGCCGTCGACGCAGGCCCACATCGGACAGGAGCGGTGCACACCGATGCCCAAGTACCTCATCGAACGGAACATCCCCGGCGCGGGGAAGCTCTCGGCCGAGGAGCTCGCGGCCATCTCGCAGAAGTCGTGCGGCGTGCTGCACGGGCTCGGCCCGCAGATCCAGTGGGTGCAGAGCTACGTGACCGGCGACCGCATCACCTGCGTCTACATCGCCCCGAACGAGGCGATGGTCCGCGAGCACGCGCGGCAGGGCGGCTTCCCGGCCGACAGCGTGTCGGAGATCCGCACCATCATCGATCCGACGACGGCGGAGGCGACCGCGGGGGCGAGCTAGCGGCGCGGGCTCCGCGGCGCACGACGGCGCGGCACGGGCGGGCGCTCCCTCGCGGGGCGTCCGCCCGTGGGCTATCCTGGCCGCCATGAATGCCCTGCCCTCTCGCCTCGCCCGCGCCGCCACGCTGCTCGCCGTCGCCGCGACGGCGGCCGCCGCGCAGCCCGCGCCCGACACGCTCCGCACGCCCGGCCTGCGCGCGCCGGTCACGCTGCTGCGCGACTCCGCCGGCATCGTGCACGTGCGCGCCGCCAACGAGCACGACCTGTTCTTCGCGCAGGGCTGGAGCGCCGCGCGCGACCGGCTGTTCCAGCTGGAGCTGTGGCGCCGCCAGGCCACCGGCACGATGGCGGAGGCGCTCGGCCCGCGCTGGGCGGCGCGCGACCACGGCGCGCGGCTCTTCCGCTACCGCGGCGACGCGGCGCGCGAGCTGGCGCACTACCATCCGCGCGGCGCGGCGATCGTGCAGGCGTTCGCGGACGGCGTCAACGCGTGGATCGACCGCGTGGCGCGCGACAGCACGCTCCTGCCGCCCGAGCTGCAGCGGCTCGGCATCACGCCGGGACGGTGGACGCCGGCGGTGGTGGTGTCGCGGCACAACGCGCTGGTCGGCAACGCCGAGACGGAGATCGACCGCGCGCGCGCGGTGCGGACGCTCGGCGCGGCGCGCGTGGCGGCGCTCGGCGTGTTCGGGCCGGGGCGCGTGACGCTCGATCCGGACACGGCGCTCGACGTCGCGGCGCTGTCCGACTCGGCGCTGGCGCTGTTCCGTGCCTACCGGGCACCCGCCTCGTTCACGGCAGCCGACCTCGCGGGAGACCGGGCGTCGAGCGTCGAGCGGCGAGCGGCGAGTGAGCTCCTCGACGCTCGCCGCTCGACGCTCGACGCTGTCGATGAGTCCATGCCCGAGGGCTCGAACAACTGGGCCGTCGCCGGCACGCGCACCGCGAGCGGCAAGCCGCTCGTGGCGAACGACCCGCACCGCACGATCGCGGTGCCGTCGCTGCGCTACTGGGTGCACCTGACCGCGCCCGGCTGGGACGTGATCGGCGGCGGCGAGCCGGCGCTGCCCGGCGTCGCCATCGGCCACAACCGCCACGGCGCGTGGGGGCTCACGATCTTCGGCCTCGACCAGACGGACCTCTACGTCTACGAGCTCGATCCGCGCGACCACACGCGCTACCGCTACCGGGGCGCGTGGGCGCGCATGCGGAGCGAGACCGACACGATCCGCGTGCGCGGCGAGGCGCCGCGCGTGGTGACGCTGCGCTTCACGCGCCACGGCCCCGTGACGTGGATCGACAGCGCGGGCCATCGCGCGTACGCGGTGCGCGCGGCGTGGCTGGAGCCGGGCGGCGCGCCGTACCTCGCGAGCCTGCGCCTGGACCAGGCGCGCACGTGGGACGAGTTCCGCGCGGGGCTGCGCTACGCGCACATGCCCGCGCTCAACTGGGTGTGGGGCGACACGAGCGGCACGATCGGCTGGCAGGCGGCGGGCATCGCGCCGGTGCGCCGCACGTGGAGCGGGCTGCTGCCCGTGCCCGGCGACGGCCGCCACGAGTGGGCGGGCTTCCTCCCGATCCTCGAGCTGCCGCACCGCGCGAACCCGCGCGAGGGCTTCGTCGGCTCGGCGAACGAGAACAACGTCCCCGCGGGCTACGCGCACACCGACGCGGTCGCGCGCACGTGGGCGGAGGCGTGGCGCGGCACGCGGCTGCGCGAGGCGCTCGCCACGGTGCGCGGCGCGACGGCGGCCGACATGGCGCGCCTGCAGCACGACGAGACGTCGCTGTCGGCGCGCGCGCTGGCGCCGCTGCTGCGCGACGTCGCCGTCGAGGGGGCGCTGGCGCGGCGCGCGCGCGACACGCTCGCGGCGTGGGACCACGTGCTCGCGGCGTCGTCCGTGCCGGCGGGCGTGTACATGATGTGGGAGCGGATGCTGGGGCGCGCGGTGACGCGGCGCGCGATCCCGGCCGACGCGCGCGACGCGATGGGCAGCGTGCCGCTGACGCGCGTGGTGGAGTGGATGACGCGCCCCGAGCGCGCGCCCGCCGGCGTGCTGGAGCCGGGCGACCCGCGCGCCGCGCGCGACGCGCTGCTGGCCGCGACGTTCGCCGAGGCGGTGGGCGAGCTCTCCGCGCGCTTCGGGCCGGAGCTCGCGCGCTGGCAGTACGGGCAGGCGGGCTACCACCACGCGCTCATCCGCCATCCGCTGGGCGCGGCGCTGGACGGCGCGGCGCGCGCGACGCTCAACGTGGGGCCGGCGCCGCGCGGCGGCTCGGCGCACACGCTCAACGCCACCGGCGGCGCGGACAACCAGACCGCGGGCGCGTCGTTCCGCATCGTCAGCGACGTCGCCGACTGGGACCGCTCGCTCGGCACCAACACGCCGGGGCAGAGCGGCGATCCGCGCAGCCCGCACTACCGCGACCTGTTCGGGCCGTGGGCCGAGGGGCGCTACTTCCGCGTGCCGTACACCACGCGCGCGGTGGACGCGGCGGCGGAGCGGCGGGAGGTGCTGGCGCCGTGAGCGGCGCGGCGGGCGGCGGATCCTGCTCCGTGCGCTCGGCCGCCGCTGTCGCGCCTCGCCTGACGCGAACTACTCGTGGGGACTACGGATGCTCCGGATGGAGCGGATGCGACGGATCGCTCCGCGTTGTGCACG
>CBHYLO010000294.1:0-6166 GCA_966128675.1 uncultured bacterium
CGACGCCGACCGGGCGATGGCCGACCTATCCTCCCTCCGCCGCGGCCGCGTGCGGGTCCGCGTCGGCGGGCGCGGCGACGGCGGGCCCGTACGTCGCCGCGTCGGGCCCCGCGGTCACCCCACCCGTCACGCCGCCCGTCACACCAGCGTCCGACATCCGGCCCTCGGCGCCCACTCGCGCAGCACGCGCTTGCGCTGGCGCGACCGCACGGTGAGCTGCGTGAAGCTGTTCATCGACGCGTACAGCGCGAGGAAGCGCTCCAGCACGTTGGCGAACACGAACAGGCCGCCGCCGGGGAACTGCTCCTCGTCGAACTCCATCTCGACGCGGCGCCCGCGCGCGAACGCGATCCCCTGCGGGCCGATGACGCGCGCGAAGCCCGGCGCCGCGTCCACGCGCACGAGCCCCTGGATGTGCCGCTCGCCCGCCGTCGAGTCGCCCGCGTTGTGCAGCCGCAGCAGCTCGCGCAGCGCCTCGCGCCCCTCCTCCACCAGCGACAGGTGGTTGAGCGAGAGCGTGGACACGAGCCGCCACATCAGCGGCTTGCCGAGCGGCGGATGGATGACCGGCGTCGGCTTGACGATCGCCATGATGCGCCGCACCGGGCCGCCCTGCGCCAGCTCGAAGTCGCCGCGCTCGTCGACGCCGAACGGCAGGCGGCTCGGCAGGTCGCCGTTGAAGCAGGTGAGCGTCAGCGACGCGACCTCCGCCTCGGGCGCGCGCACGCGGCCGCTGAGGTCCGCGAAGCTCAGGTGCACGTCGGTGCCGCGGTCGGTGCGCCACCCGCTCGCGCGCCGCATCGCGTGCCAGAAGATCCCGCCCTGCGCGTCGCCGCGCCCGTGGCGGAACGCGTACAGCGGCTCGATCGGCGTCGGCTCGCCCTTGCCCGTCGCGACGCCCACCACGCGGTCCACCGACCACGGCTCGATCTCGAGGCGGCGGCGCACGTCGGGGATGACGACGTACTCCGGCTGCCGCTCGGTGAGCAGGATCGGGTCGGCGACGTGCTCGAACAGGTTGACGACGGGCGTGCAGCCCAGGCGCACCGCGCGCGGCGAGAGCCCGACCTCCAGCACCTGCCGCCGCTCCGCGCGCTCGAACGGCGAGATGACGAAGAACAGCTCCGCGCGCGGGCCCGCGTCGAGCGTGCGCAGCGCGCGCGCCAGGCCGTCGACGTCGGCGAACAGGAACTTCTGCGGGAACGCGAACAGCTCCTGCAGCAGCGCGTAGCCCGCGAACGCGCGCCGCGGGTACGGCAGCAGCGTGTCCTCGGGCTCGAAGCCGACCGGGCGGACCGCGTCGGCCGGCAGCACGACGGGCGCGCGCGACGGCTGGTCCGGGTCGCGCACGACGACGCGCAGGCAGTTGTTCAGCAGCAGCTCGTGCAGCGTGTCGGCGACGTTCGGCTCGCCGGCGAAGTGCAGGCGCAGCGCGTCGAGCGTCGGCCCGCGCGGCGCGCCGCCGTTCCCGTTGGCGTGGCCGCTCGCGCCGTGGCCGTTGGCGACCTCCAGCTCGCCGAAGCGCAGCCCCGGCAGCGTGCGCAGCTCCAGCCGCACCGCGCCCACGGCCTCGCCCAGGCGCACGCCGCCGCCCACGCGCTCGGCCGACGTCCACTCCGCCGCCGCCACCGTGCACGGCCAGAGCGTCGTGTCGTACGCGGTGCGGAAGCGGCACGGCATCCCCTGCACGGGGCGCGAGCGCAGCTCGCTGCCGCGCGGCACGTGGAAGCCGCCCGGCAGCTTGCCCAGCTCCGGGTCCAGCTCCAGCTCGACGAGCGACATCGACGGGATGGGGCGCACGTACTGCGGGTGCAGCACGTCGAGCAGCGCCTCCGAGATCTCCGGCAGGTCGTCGTCGATGCGCGACTGCACGCGCGCCGTCAGGAAGGCGAAGCCCTCCAGCAGGCGCTCGACGTGCGGGTCCTCGCACTTGCCCGGCTCGAGCTCCAGCCGCGCCGCCACCTTGGGGTAGCGCGCGGCGAACTCCGCGCCCATGCGGCGCAGATACGTGAGCTCGCGCTCGTAGTACAGCAGCAGATCGTCCTGCACGGGAATGCGGCCTCCGTCAGCGCGTGGGCGACGCGTCGCTGCCCACGTCGTACACCCCGCTCGCCACCTCGAGCACGGTGTCGAACACCACGCGCTCCGGGCTCGGGTCCATGCGCAGGATCGCCTCGACCGAGAAGCGGATCTGCGGGACCGAGCCCGTCGTCGTGTCCACCATCTTCACGCGCGCCTCGGCGAGGCGCGGCTCGAAGCGCTGCAGCGCCTCCTGCAGCATGCCCTGCAGCTCCTTGCGCCCCTCGGGCGTGCCGACGGCCAGCCCCGTGGTGTCGGGGATGCCGAACTCGAACACCGAGTCCTGCAGCGCGGCGTACTGCGCGGGCACGGCGACGATCGAGCGGCGCGTGTTGAGCAGCCACTCGACGTCGCGCTGCACCGACGCGCGGAAGGCGCGCGCCGACGCGTCGAACGTCGTCGCGGGGTCGACGGGGCGCGCCGGCTCGGTGTCGGTGAGGCGGTCGAGGAGCGACGGGAGGACGGAGCGCTCGAGCTCCGTGCGCGGGGGCACGTGCGGCCGCCCGCGCTCAGGCGCCGCGCTGCAGCGCGATCGCCTGCAGGGGATCCAGGCGGCAGACGCGCAGGTACAGCTCGTTGCGCTGGTCCGCGGCGTAGCTGTCCTCCAGCTTGTCGATCACGCGGCAGAGCAGCGCCATCGGCTGCGCCACCAGCGGGCCCGACTCCCACGTCTCGAGCGACCGCTCGTCGATCTCCGCCACCAGCTTCTCGAGGATCGGGCGCGCGACGGCGGCGAGGTTGCCCTCGACCATCACCCACGCGATCTGCGTCTGGCGCACGAAGCGCCCGCGCGGCGAGCGCTCGCGCGCCAGCTCGGCCACCAGCAGCTCGATCGCCTTGTTCGGGCGGTTGGCCACCAGCTCCGCGCGCGCCTGCGTGAACGGGTCGCGCGGCGCCGCGCCGCCCGCGCTGGCGACGCGCGGCCGGCGGCGGCCGCCGTTGCTCGTGCGCGCCAGCCCGCCGTCGTCCGCGGTCTCGTCGTCCTGCGCCAGCGCGTCGTTCAGCGTCTCGCTGCCGTCGCCGAACTCCACGTCCTCGGCCTCGCCGGCGCCGTTGCTGCCGGCGCCGTGCAGCCCCTCGGCCTCCAGCCAGGCGCGCGTCTCGTCGTTGGCGGTGGGCGTGTCGTCCATGAGCGTCATCTCCGGCAGGCGCGGCAGCGCGGCGAGCAGCGCGCGCAGCTCGCCGCGGATCGCGGCGCCGACGGCGGCGTAGCTGCCGCCGAGCTGCGTGCAGGCGGTGAGGGCGTAGCGCTGCAGGTCCAGCCAGCCGCGCCCCTGCGGGCTGGCCATCAGCGTCTCGCCCTGCTCCAGCAGGTCGGCCCAGCGGCCGTCCAGCAGGAGCGTCTTGAGCTTCGCGCGCGACGGCGTCGGCGGCGCGTCCAGCAGCTTGGGCTCCACGTCGCCCGGCGTCGCCAGCAGCTCGCCCCAGCGCAGGCCGCGCAGCATGAGGTACGGCGCGGGGTTGGTGGGATCCTGCTTGCGCAGGAAGCGCGCGGCGGCGGCCACGCGGGCGGCGGCGTCGGCGGCGTTCACCGGCTCGACCGGCATCCCGCCGCCCTCGCCCGCGGTCCACCCCTCGGGCGGCGCGTAGGCGCCCACCTCGTCGCCGCCGATCGGCGCCTCCTCGACCGGGTCGGGATCGGCCTCCAGCTTGACCGCGAGCGTGCCCGTGGCCATCCGGTCCAGCTCCTCGAGCGCGTTGCGCAGCTTGCTGAACGCGGGCGCGTCGCGGCCGAAGCGCTCGTCGGCGACGATCTCGAGCGCGTCCAGCGCGTCCTGCGCCAGCTTCACGTCGGCGACCAGCGCCTTGTAGAACGCCTTGCCGGTGGCGCCGACCGAGCGGTCCGCCTCCTCCGGGAGCCGCTTCCCCTGCTCCGCCGCCTCGCGCCGCTTGAGGGTGTTCTCCTCGTGGCGCTCGGCCTCCTGCTCGGTGGGGATGGTGCGCGCGACCGTGTACTCGACGAACTGCAGCCCGTCGGTCGCCACCGCGACCATGCGCACCGGCACGTCGAGGCGCGCGCCGATCCACTCGAGGGGGCCCGTGCGCAGCTCCAGGTCCTCCTCGTCGAGCTCCGGATAGCAGGTCTCCCAGAACGACGCGAGGATTCCCTTCAGGACGCCGAGGCCGGTGGCGAGGCCGCCCAGGCCGTCGCGGCGGAGGAGCGCCTCGGTGAGCCAGGCGGCCAGCTGGAGGTCCTTGGTCTCCTTCTCGAGGAGGAGCGTCGAGAGGGCGATGACCTGCGGCCAGTCGGCGAGCTTGCGCTCGGTGGCGAGCCCGCCGGCGGGCAGCTCCATGTCCTCGCGCCGCGCGTCCTTGACCTTGTCGTAGCGCGGGTCGTAGCGCAGGTCCTGGCCGGCGGCGTTGTCGCCGGGCACGGGGGTGAGGAGCGCGTCGACGAGCGCGGCGTTGATCGGCATGTGCGGCAGGAAACGGCTGGGAACGACGAGGGACGACGGGGAGGACGACGGACGACACCGGCGACCCGAGCGCGCCACGGCGCCGCCGGGGCGCCGCGCACTCGGGCCGGGGAATGACGCGACGGGACTACCGCACGTTACACGCGGGGCGGCGCGTGTGCGCGCGCCGCCCCGCGTGCCGCGCTACGCCGGCAGCTCGACGGGCGTGATGGTCAGCTCGCGCACGTCGATCAGCGGGACCAGCTGGTCGTCGATCCGCAGCAGCTTCTGTCCCACGGGCGCGTAGTCGCCGTCGGGCAGCTCCTCCCAGTCGGTGGCGCGGCCCAGCCGGATCTCGGCGTCGTCGTGGCGCCAGGCGGCGGGGGAGAGCGCGGGCAGGAGGACCTCGCCGAGCTCCATGTCCTTGACGGACGGCCCGGTGGCGACGCGGGCCGGCGCCCAGCGCACGTCGCGGAGCCGGTTGGGCGGCTCGCGGCGGATGGCGGCGGGGTGCGCGAGGGGGCTCCAGAGGTAGCGCCCCCCGGCGCTGACCTCGAGGCGCGCGCCGAGGCGGGGATCCGCGTCCTCGATGGAGAGGAACGGACGCCCGTTGACGGTGCCCGCCACCGGCCCGGGCGCCGGCGCGCTCGGGAAGTCCCCGGTGGCGAACATGTGCTCGCGCACCCGCTCCGCCGTGAGGGCGGCGCGGTAGAGCAGCGTGCCGGCCTCGCTCTGCGCGCCGGCGCGGGCGAGGACGTCGAGGTGCTTCTCGGCGCGGTCGTACTGGCCCGCGAAGGTCAGCAGCTCGAAGAGGAAGGTGCGGCGCTGGGCGTCGGTCGGGTTGTCCCGGACCTCCGTCCCCAGCGCCTCGATCGCCGAGTCCAGCCGCCCGGCGGCGTACAGCTCTCGTGCGGTGGGCATCGGCGGGTGCGTGACCGTGTGCTCGGGTTACTTCGACGAGACGGTCGTGATGTTCCAGGCGGCCTGGCCCATCGGCTTGACGTCGCCCTTCTTGGGGTTCTGGCCCCAGTACTCGATCTCGACCTTGCCGAAGGCGAGCGAGATCGACTCGGTCGGCGAGTCGTCGCCGCCGGTGGAGCCCGACCACTGGATCGACTCGACCATGACGTCCTCGAACTTGTAGATGAGGAACGCCTTCTGGCCGGCGTCGCCGCCCGCCTTGCGCATCGTGACGACGGCCGAGTCGAAGTGCTTGCCGGTCGCGCAGGCCTGGAACAGGTCGGCCGACGACTTCTCGGTCTTCTTCATCGCGTTGAACGACGAGACCGAGACCTTGCCGCCGGTGAGGCCGCCGCTGGCGGAGCTGACGGTCGTCGGGTTGGACGCGCCCCAGGAGAACGAGAAGATCTCGATCTTGCCTTCGAAGCCCTTGGCGGTGGACTCGCCGGCGATGTCGGGGCCCTTGATCTCGAGGAAGGTATCGAATGCCATGGTCGTATCCCGCGGGTGGTGAGGGTGGTGGGAGCAGCAGCGCCGGGCGCCGCGCGCGCCCCCCGGCGGGCGGGGGACGGCCCGGCCTACCCCACCGGGGCCCCGCCCCGGCTGAACACGGCGACGGCCGCGTCGTCCCGGACCCGCGCCACGGCCTCGGCGAACTCGGCCGAGAGCAGCGGACTGCGGAAGGCGGAATGCAGCGAAAAGGCGGCAGACGACGCGCAGCCCGGTTTCTT
>CBHYLO010000295.1:0-6159 GCA_966128675.1 uncultured bacterium
GGTCCCCGCGCGGGCAGCCCCCGCGCCGGCGCTCTGGGCGGGGGGGGGGGGGCCCCGGGGGCGCCCCCCCCCCCCCACGTCCGGGACCCGTCCACCCCGTCGCCCGCCAGCACGGTCGCGACCCCGTACCACCCCGGCACGTGACGGCTCGCGATCGCCAGCGCCACCGTCAGCGGCACCGCCAGCAGCGCGCCCAGCGCCCCCCACAGCCACCCCCAGAACACGATCGACAGCAGCACCCCCAGCGGCGACAGGCGCATCAGCCGCCCCTCCAGCCGCGGGTCGACGACGTTCCCGAGCACGATCTGCATCGCCGTGAACGCCGCCAGCACCCCCGCCGCGCGCCCCGGGCCGCCCTCGCCGCCGGCGGACTCCGCCAGCGCCATCAGCGTCGGCGGCACCACCGCCAGCAGCGACCCCACGCTCGGCACGTACTCCAGCAGGAAGGCGAGGAAGCCCCACACCCACGCCAGCGGCAGCCCGAACGCCAGCGCCAGCAGCGCGCTCGCCGTCCCCGTGATCGCGCTCGTGAGCGACTTCACCCACACGTAGCGCCGGAACGCGGCCGCCGACTCGTCCACGACCGCCAGTGTCTCGTCCGCCCCGCGGCCGCCCACCGCCCGCCGGATCCGGCGCCGCAGCTCCCGCTCCTCCGCGAGGCCGAGGACGGCCACGGCCAGCGCCAGTAGCAGCTCGCCCAGCGCGCTGCCCAGCAGCCCCAGCGCCCGCGCGACCGCGCCCGCCACCCCGTCCGGCGCCGCGCCGCCCTCCGAGGCGGGAGAGCCGGCCGGCACGGGGAGCCCGCGCGCCACGGCCCACCCGCGCGCCCGCTCCACCGCCGCGCCCAGCGCCTCGCGCCGGTCCGCCAGCTCGCCCGCCACCGCGGCCGCGCTCCACCCCAGCGCCGCCAAGAACGCCGCCACCCCCGCCAGCAGCGCCAATCCGGTGAGCGTCAGCGCCAGCCAGTCGGGCACCGCCCGCGCCAGCCGCACGCGCAGCGGCTGCGCCAGCATCGCCAGGAACACCCCCGCCGCCAGCGGCGCCAGCACCGGCCGCCCCACCTTCAGCGCGGTCACGGCGAGCACCACCCCCAGCAGGATGGCGAGCGGCCGCGTCCGCGGCGGACGGATCGTGTCGGGCATGCGGAGGGCCGGGGCAAGTCGCGCACCCTCCGCCGGGCCGCTAGGCTTCGCCCGTCTTTCACCCCGACGCATGGGATCCGAGTTCCTCGCCTACCTCCGGCTGGGCGTCGCGCACATCGCCGACCTCGCCGGCTACGACCACATCCTCTTCGTGGCCGCGCTCACCGGCGGCTACACGCTGGGCGCGTGGCGCCGGCTGCTCGTGCTGGTGACGGCGTTCACCGTCGGGCACTCCATCACGCTCGCCCTGGCGACGCTGCGCCTGGTCGCGGTCGACGCCCCGCTGATCGAGGTGCTGATCCCGGCGACGATCCTCGCCACCAGCCTCGCCTCCATCGTCCTCGCCCGCCGCCCCGACGAGAACCGCCCGTGGCGTCGCTCGGGGTGGCGCGGCGCCGACGACGCCGGCCCCCGCGGCGGGGCCTTCCTCTACCTGCTCGCCCTCGGCTTCGGCCTCATCCATGGGCTGGGCTTCTCGACCTACCTCCGCGCGCTGCTCGGGGCGGAGTCGTCCATCGGGATGCCGCTGCTGGCGTTCAACCTGGGGCTCGAGGCCGGCCAGCTGCTCATCGTCGCCGTCACCCTGGTGATCGGCGCCGCCGCGTCGCGCCTCCTGGGCGCCCGCCGCGACTGGGTGCTCCTGCTCGCCGGCATCACCGGCGGCCTCGCGACGCTGCTCCTCGTCCAGCGCGTCGCGGCACTGAAGGGCTGAGCGGGGGTACCCCCTGCCAGCCCCCTCCCGCTCGGCTCGCCCCGCGCCCCGCGCGGCTCGTCCCGGCCGACCGGCGCGTCGCGGCCCGCGCGCGTAGCCTCCGCGCGCGCCGCGCCGTCCGTGCGTCGCCCGCCCCGCGGGCGCTCTCCATCCCCTCTCCATCCCCGATGTCCGACCTCCGTCTCCGTGCGGCGCTCGCCGTCGCCGGCCTGCTCGCCGTCGCGCCCGCCACGTCCCTGGGCGCGCAGCAGTGGCTGGACTCGACCGCCAAGGGCGAGCGCACCAACCGCTCGGTCTTCCGCGCCCTCGAGGAGCTGCCGCCCGCCAACCAGGCCCGCTCGGCCTCGGGCGCGCCCGGGCCCCGCTACTGGCAGCAGCGCGTCGACTACGTGATCCGCGCGACGCTCGACACCGTGCAGCAGGCCATCACCGGCAGCGAGCGCGTCACGTACCACAACAACTCGCCCGACACGCTGCGCTTCCTCTGGTTCCAGCTGGACCAGAACATCGACGACCCGCAGAGCCGAGCGAACCTGTCGACGCCGGCCGTCGGCACGCGGCTCAGCCCCGCCGCCCAGCGCGCGCTGGCGGCCGAGCCGTTCCAGGGCGGCTACACGCTGTCGCGCGTGCAGACCGTGAGCGCCGCGGGCGTGAAGCGCGACGCGAAGCGCGTCCTCAACAACACCGTGCTCCGCGTCGACCTGCCGACGCCGCTCGCCCCGGGGAAGACCGCCGTCGTCGAGATGGACTGGCGCTTCCTCGTCCCCGAGGGCGGCCAGAACGGCCGCGGCGCCAAGGAGCAGGTGAAGGACGGCTGGCTGTACGAGATCGCGCAGTGGTTCCCGCGCGCGTCGGTGTACGACGACGTCAACGGCTGGCAGACGGACCAGTTCCTCGGGCAGGGCGAGTTCTACCTGAACTTCGGCAACTACGACGTCAGCCTCACCGTGCCGCGCGACCACATCGTCAACGCGACGGGCACGCTGCGCAACCCCGAGGCGGTGATGACGGCGACGCAGCGCGCGCGCCTCGCGAAGGCGCTCACCGACACGGTGCCGACCTTCATCGTCGCGCCCAACGAGGTGATGACGGCCGCCTCGCGCCCGGCGGGCACGGGCCCGCTGACGTGGCGCTTCACCGCGGAGAACGTGCGCGACTTCGCGTGGGTGTCGAGCAAGACGTACGTCTGGGACGCGGCGGGCTTCCGCTACGCGAAGGGCGGCGCGACGAACGGGCGCGTGGTCGAGATCCACTCGCTCTACCCGCGCGACGCGATGCCGCTGTGGGACAAGGTGAGCACGCGCGCCACCATCCAGACGATGAAGACGTACGGCCGGATGGCGTTCGAGTACCCGTACCCGAAGGCCGTCAACGTGCACGGCCCGGTGTTCGGCATGGAGTACCCGATGATCGCCTTCTGCGGCGCCCGCCCGAGCCCGGACGGCACCTACAGCGACGCGACCGAGAAGTCGCTCATCTCGGTCACGATCCACGAGGTCGGGCACAACTGGTTCCCGATGGTCGTCGCCAGCGACGAGCGTAAGTGGACCTGGATGGACGAGGGCATCAACTCGTTCCTGCAGTACTACGCGGAGCAGGACTGGCAGCGCGGCTACCCGAGCCGCCGCGGCCCCGCGCGCAACATCGTCGGCTACATGAAGGACAGCGCGCAGGTGCCCATCATGACCGAGTCGAACGACATCCAGGCCAACTTCGGCAACAACGGCTACTCCAAGCCCGCGGCCGGCCTCGTGATGCTGCGCGAGAAGGTCCTCGGCGACTCGCTGTTCGACGCGGCGTTCCAGGAGTACGCGCAGCGGTGGATGTTCAAGCACCCGCAGCCGGGCGACTTCTTCCGCTCGCTCGACGACGGCGCCGGCGAGAACCTGAGCTACTTCTGGCGCGGCTGGTTCTACAGCACGCACGCCAACGACCAGGCGGTCGCCGACGTGCAGTCGCAGGCGGCGGACTCGCTCGTCGGCACCACGGCGCGCGGCAAGCGCTACGTGCGCGTGACGCTCGAGAACCGCGCGGGCCTCGTCCTGCCGGTCGAGATGGACGTCACGTTCGCGGACGGCTCGGTGAAGCGCGTGAAGCTCCCGGTCGACGTCTGGCGCCGCAACGAGAAGCGCTTCACCTACGGCTTCTTCGCCGACCAGGAGGTGACGGGCGTGGTGGTCGACCCGGACGAGGGCTTCGCGGACGTGGACCGGTCGAACAACACGTGGGGCAGGCCGGCGGCTCGCACCGCGAAACCCATCAGCTGAACGAGACGGCGGAGGACGGAGATGCGGAAGTCGATGACGCGGAAGACGATGATGCGTGAGACGATGAAGCGTGGCCTGAAGCGGATGTGGGCGGTGGGCCTGCTGGTCCCCGCCGTACCGTCTCACGCCGTACCGTCTTCCGCCGCATCGTCCTCCGCCGTTCCGTCCTCCGCCTCATCGGCCCTCCACGACGTGCACGTCTCCCACATGCGGTTCGTCGTCGAGGGCACCACGGTCGCCGCGCAGGTGCGGCTCTTCCACGACGACCTGCAGGACGCGGTGCGCGCGCACGCGAGGGCGCCGCAGCTCGTCCTCTCGTCGCCCGCCGGCGACTCGGCCTTCGCGCGCTACTTCGCGCAGGGCGTCGGCGTCACGGCCGACGGCGTGCGGCTGGTGCCGCGGCTGCTGCAGGCCCGCGACGAGCGCGACGCCGGCGGCATCCCGATGCGCGTCTACACCGTCGAGCTGACGGCCGCCCGCCCCGTGCGCACGCTCGCGCTGCGCGACGCGCTGCTCTTCGAGCACTTCCGCGACCAGCAGAACCTCGCGGTCGTCGTGCGCATGCCGTCCGAGCGGCGCACCTCGCTCTTCTTCGCCGCGGGCGACACGAAGGCGCAGGTCGTCCCCGAGTAGCGCGCGGGCGCAGCGCGAGGGCGGCGCGGGGGTGGCGCGCCGTCAGCCGCCCGCGGCCGCGCGCAGCACCGCCGCCGTGTGCGCGTCCGCCGGCAGGAACGCCTCGATCGTCAGCTCGGCCGCGCTGGCGTCGACCGCGGTGCCGAAGATCGTCGTCGTGCTCAGGAAGCTGAGCAGCCCGTGCGGCGAGCGCACGCGCAGCGGCACGACGACGCCCGGCGCGGCCTCGCCGTCGTCGCGCGCGGCGCCCGGCGGCGGCGGATAGGCGCGCAGCTCGTCGCGCAGCGCCGCCAGCGCGGGATCGGCGGTCAGCTCGACGTCGCGGCGCAGGCGCGCCAGCACGTGCGCGCGCCACGGCGCGCGTTTGGCGCTGCGCGGCGCGAGCCCGCGCGGGTGCAGGCTCGCGCGCAGCGCGTTCACCGGCGGCGCGGCGAGCGCCGGGTCGACGTCGGCGAGGAAGAGCGCCAGCGTGGGATTGTACGCGACGACGTGCCAGTGCCGGTCCACCGCCAGCGCGGGCGCCGGCAGCAGCGCCGCGAGGATCAGGTCGACCGCGTCGCGCACCCCGCGCAGCGCCGCGTCGTCCGGCGTCCGCGGCGCGCTCGCCGGCGCGTAGCCCGCGGCCAGCAGCAGCGCGTCGCGCTCGCGCGGCGGGATCTCCAGCGCCTCGGCCAGCTGCCGCACCATCTCGCGGCTCGGCCGCGCGCGCCCGGTCTCGAGGAAGCTGAGGTGGCGGGCCGAGACGTCCGCGTGCAGCGCGAGGGAGAGCTGGCTGTGGCGCCGGCGCACGCGCCAGTCGCGCAGCAGCGCGCCGACCGTCGGCGCGCCGCGCGCGCCGGCGGCATTACCTGCGGCGTAATCGACCCGGGCCATGCGCGGAATTTACGTGGGGGCACGGCGCGCGACACGACCGCCGCGCCGCTACCCTCACGGAGACCACGACGATGCGCGACGCCACGACCACCGACCGCGATCCCCAGGGCCTGCTCCGCCGCGCGCTGCTCGTCGACGCCGCCGCGACCGCGGGGATGGGCGCGCTGCTCGCCGCCGCGCCGGCGCTGCTCGAGGGGCTGTTCGGCCTGCCCGTCGCGCTGCTGCGCGGCGCCGGCCTCGCCCTGCTGCCGTTCGCGGCGCTGCTGGCGTGGGTGGCGCGCCGCCCGCGCATCCCCGCCGGGCTCGCGTGGCCGCTGGTGATCGTCAACGTGCTGTGGGCGATCGACAGCGTGGTGCTGCCGCTCACCGGCTGGATCGACCCGACCGCCCTCGGCGCCGCGTTCGTCGTCGCGCAGGGGCTGATCGTGGCGGCGTTCGCGTGGCTCGAGTGGACCGGCCTGCGCCGCGCGACGCTGGCCGCGGCCTGATCGGTGCGCTGGACCCGAACGACAGGAGCAGACAGGATGACAGG
>CBHYLO010000296.1:0-6130 GCA_966128675.1 uncultured bacterium
GTTCGGCGGCACGCTCTCGGTCGAGGAGACGCGCGCCGGCGTCACGCGCCGCGTCGAGTTCGTGGAGCGCGACGGCCGCATCGCGCGCCGCTACCTGCAGGACGGCCAGCTGCGCGACGAGGCCGACGGCGCGGCGTGGATCCGCGGCATCCTGCCGCAGGTCGCGCGCGAGAGCCCCATCGGCGCCGAGGCGCGCGCGGCGCGCGTGCTGCGGCAGCGCGGCGTGGCGGGCGTGCTCGACGAGGTGCGGCAGATCGCCAGCGGGAGCGTGAAGCGCCTCTACCTCGCGGAGATCCTGGAACGCGGCCGCCCGACCGACGACGACCTGCGCGCGGTCGTGCGCGCCGCGGAGCGCCACCTCTCCTCCGACTCCGACAGGGGCCAGGTGCTGCGCGCGGTGGCCGAGCGGCGCGGCGTGGACGCGGGCACGCTCGCGGCGGTGGTCGACGCGGCGCGCTCCATCAGCTCCGACTCCGAGAAGGCGCGCGTGCTCGCGTCCGCGCTCTCCGCGCCGGCCGCGAACGCCGACACGCGCACGGCCGCGGCCGCGGTGACGCGCACCATCGCCAGCGACCGCGCGAAGGGCGAGCTGCTGGCCGCGCTGGCGCCCGGCGCCGCGGCGTCCGACGTCATGCGCGCCGAGTGGCTGCGCGGCGCGCGCACCATCGCCAGCGACAGCGAGCGGCGGCGCGTGCTGATGGCGGCGCTCGACGCGCCCGCGCAGGGCGACGCGCTGCTGACGGCGCCCGGGGCGCGCGACGCGCTGTTCGACGTCGTCGACGGCATCGCGTCGGACCGCGAGCGCGGCACGGTGCTGCGCGCGATCGTGCGCCGCGACCGCCTGTCGCAGCCCGCGCTGCTCGCCGCGCTCCGCTCGGCCGGCCGCATCGCCTCCGACCGCGAGAAGGCCGAGGTGCTGCTGGCCGCCGCCGCGCGCCGCGACGCGCTGGGCGACGACGAGGTCCGCCGCGCCTTCCTCAAGACGACCCGCGAGATCGCCTCCAGCAGCGAGTATCGCCGCGTCATGGACGCGGTGGTGCGCTGAGCCCGAGGATGCCGATGCGCCCGATTCCCGCACTGCTGGCGCTGGCGCTGCTCGCCGCAGCCCTGCCGGCGCAGACGCCGGGACAGACGCCCGGGCGCGAGACGCCCACGCCGTCCGGCGCGTCGCCCGCCGTCACCGCGACGGCGGCCGCGGCCCGCGTCGCGCACTCCGCGCGCGCCGAGCGCGCGCCCGACATCGACGGCCGGGACGACGACGCGGCGTGGAAGGCGGCGCCCGTCATCGACGCGTTCCGCACGTTCGACCCGGTGGAGGACGGCGACCCGCGCTTCCGCACCGAGGCGCGCGTGCTGCACGACGCGCGCAACCTGTACGTGTTCGTGCGCGCGCACGACCCGCGGCCCGACAGCATCGTGGCGCTGCTCAGCCGCCGCGACGTGCGGACGCCGAGCGACCACCTGAAGCTGATGATCGACTCGTTCCACGACCGGCGCACGGGCTACGAGTTCGCCGTGAACCCCGTGGGCGTGAAGCGCGACTACTACACCTACGACGACGCGCGCGAGGACGTCTCGTGGGACGCCGTGTGGGACGTCGCCACGCGCGTCGACTCGCTGGGGTGGACGGCGGAGTTCCGCATCCCGCTCTCGCAGCTCCGCTTCCCGGAGCGCGACGACCACACGTTCGGGCTGATGATCATGCGCGACATCGGCCGGCTGAACGAGCGCATCGCGTGGCCGACGTACCGCCGCTCGCGCCCCGGCATCGCGTCGCAGTTCGGCGACCTCGCGGGGCTCACGGGCATTGGCGCGCCGCGCCGGCTGGAGGTCGCGCCCTACGTGCTGACGCGCAACGTCAGCGCCCGCACCGCCGACGGCTTCGCGCGCGCGCAGCAGCAGTCGATCGGCGGGGACCTGAAGTACGGCGTGACGCCCAACCTCACGCTCGACCTCAGCGTGAACCCCGACTTCGGCCAGGTCGAGGCCGACCCCGCGGTGCTCAACCTCACCGCGTTCGAGGTGTTCCAGAGCGAGCGGCGCCCGTTCTTCCTCGAGGGCACGGGCATCTTCGCGGCCGGGCAGGATCCCACGCGCCTCTTCTACTCGCGGCGCATCGGGCGCGCGCCGCAGCTCGCGGGCCTCGTCTCGGACCCCACCGCGCGCATCCCCGGCCAGAGCACGATCCTCGGCGCCGCCAAGCTCACGGGGCGCCTGGCGCGCGGCACGTCGCTCGGCGTGCTGTCGGCGGTCACGCAGGAGGAGCACGTGCGCGGCACCGTGATCGAGCCGCGCACGGCGTTCGGCGTGGTGCGCGTGGCGCAGGACTTCCGCCGCGGCGAGACGGGGCTGGGCGTCATGCTGAGCGGGATGCAGCGCGCCGACGGCGACCGCGCGGTGGCCGAGCGGCTGCGCGGCGACGCGCTGGCGGGCGGCGTGGACCTGCGGCACCGCTTCCGGAACGGCGGCTACCAGCTCAACGCGTCGGCACAGGCGAGCCGCGTGGCCGGCACGCCGGGCGCCATCGCGCGCACGCAGCGCGGCGGCGTGCACTACTACCAGCGGCCCGACGACGACCTCGCGTACGACTCGACGCGCACGGCGCTCACCGGGACGGCGGCGTCGGTCGCGCTGAACAAGGTCAGCGGCACCTTCCTGTTCAACACGCTCTACGAGCGCATCACGCCCGGCTTCGAGACCAACGACGTCGGCTTCCTCAGCCGCGCCGACCTGCAGCGCACGTACGCCGAGCTGCTGTGGGTGTCGCGGCGGCCGCGCGCGTTCTGGCGCAACGCGACCGCGACGCTGTTCACGTCGCACCAGTGGACGGCGGGCGGCATGCCGCTCTACCACAACATCGACGCCTGGACGGACGTGCAGTTCAAGAACCAGAAGGGCGTCTTCGTCGAGGCGTGGCTGGACCAGTGGGGCGGCTCGATGTGCGACCGGTGCGCGTTCGGCGGGCCGGCGCTGCGCATGTCGCCCGACCAGAACTGGTTCCTCCAGCTCACGGACGACCCGCGCAAGGCGGTCTCGCCGCTGGTGGCCGCGATCCTCACCCGCGGCGACGAGGGCCGCTCGCAGCTCTGGCGCGTGCGCCCGCTGGTGCGGCTGCGCGCCGGCGCGCAGGTCAGCGGCGAGCTGGGCATGCGCTACGAGCGCAACCGGGACGCGACGCAGTGGGTCGGCAACGTCGGCAGCGGCGCCGCCATGCGCAGCCGGTTCGCGCACCTCGACCAGCACACGCTCGGCGTGCAGGCGCGGCTGGACTATACCATCCGCCCCACGCTGTCGCTGCAGCTGTACGCGGAGCCGTTCGTGAGCACGGGCGCGTACTCCGACGTGCGCGAGGTCGTCGCGCCGCGTGCCGCGCGGTACGCGGACCGCTTCCGCGCCGTCGACCAGGAGGTCGAGGGCTTCAACGCGAAGCAGTTCCGCTCCAACGCGGTGATGCGCTGGGAGTACCGCCCCGGCTCGACGCTGTTCGTGGTGTGGCAGCAGGGGCGCGACCAGGGCGACCGCGATCCGGGCGACTTCCGGGCGTGGCGCGACTACCGCAACCTGTTCGGCGCGCGTCCCGACAACACGCTGCTGGTGAAGGCGTCCTACTGGTTCGGGCGGTGATCGTCCGCGTCGGCGGCGTGCGGCGCGGGCGCCGGCGCGAGCGGGATCGTGAGCGTGAACGTCGTGCCCACGCCCGGCGTGCTCGTCACCGCGATGTCGCCGCCCATGCGGCGCGCGAGGTCGCGGCTGATCGCGAGCCCGAGCCCCGTGCCCTGGTGGTCGGAGGTGAAGTCGCGGTTGATCTGCACGAACGGCTCGAAGATGGCGTCCAGCTTCGCCGGCGCGATGCCGACGCCGCTGTCGGAGACGTGCACGCGCGCCACGCCGCCCTCCTCGTAGCAGTGCACGTCGATCGAGCCGCGCGGCGGCGTGAACTTGATCGCGTTCGACAGCAGGTTGAGCACGATCTGGCGCAGCTTCTCGGGGTCCGCCAGCACCACCGCGTCGCAGCGCTGGCTGTCGTCCGCGTAGCGCTGCTGCTTGCCCTCCAGCTGCGGCGCCACCAGCGGCTCGACGCTCGCCATGACCTCGGCCAGCGGCACGGGGCGCACGACGACGTCCACGTGCCCCGCCTCGATCTTGGCGAAGTTCAGGATGTCGTTGATCAGCGACAGCAGGTGGCGCTGGCTGCGGTCGATGCGCGTGAGGTCGGCGCGCTGCTCCGGCGTGGTCGGTCCGCGCAGCCCCAGCGCGATGAGCTGCGCGTAGCCGGCGATCGCGTTCAGCGGCGTGCGCAGCTCGTGCGACATCATCGCCAGGAACTGCGCCTTGGCGGCGTTGGCCTGCTCCGCCTCGCCGCGTGCGGCGCGCTCGCGCTCCTCGCTGGCGCGCAGCGTCGCCTCGGCGCGGGCGCGCTCGGCCAGGTGGTCGCGCACGTCCAGCTGCCGCCGCCGCGCGCGCAGCGCGGCGCCGAGCGTGGTGGCCAGCGTGGCGACGCGCACGGGCCGCTCCAGCAGCGTGACGTTGGCGGCGGCGGCCAGCGCGGCGGCGGCGGGCGGCACGCCACGCGACAGCGCGTCCTCCCCCGTCAGCAGCACGACCGGGAGGTCGGACCACGACGGCTGCGCCGCCAGCGTCTCCAGGAGCATCGCGCGCGGGCCGGGCGCCAGCGCCTCCTCGGCCACCAGCAGCACGCCGACCTCGCCGTCGACCGGCGTGGCGGCGTCGATCGCGGTGTCGATCGCAGCACACAGCGCGGGCATGTCGGCGAAGGCGCGCACCGCGAACCCCGCCCGCGCCAGCACCGTCGCCGCGACGGCGGCGTCGCGGCCCGTGGGCGCGAGCACCGCGACGAACGGCTCGTGCGGCGTCGCCGATGCGCTCATCCGCGCGCGGCGTCCGGTTGCTGCGGCGCCGGGTCGGCGCTCCGCATCAGCGGCCCCATCTCGCCGAGGTACTGCGGCACGCCCGTCAGCACGCCCTGGAACTCGCGCAGCGGCTCGCCCACGTGCAGCCCGCCCTTCCCCACGCGGCACTCGCGGATGCTGCGCTCGTGGTTGCCCGTGCGCTTCTTCACCACCGAGATCGCCTGCCGCACCGCGCCGTGGACCTCGAAGTAGCGCAGCAGCAGCACCGTGTCCGCGAGGTAGCTCACCTCGGCCGCCTCGTCCACCGGGCTGCCGAAGACGCCGCGCTGCACGAGCGTCATGATCGTCGTCACGCCGCGCGTCGCGAGGTAGCTGAGCAGCTCGTGCACCTGGATCGGCAGCAGCCGCTCCTCGGGCATCGACTGCAGGTAGCCGTTGAGCGAGTCGATGACGATCAGCCGCACGCCGTCGTTGTCCACCGCGTCGGTGACCTGGCTGGCGAACTCGCCGGGCGAGAGCTGCGTGGGCTCCACCTGCTGCAGTTGCAGCCGCCCGTCGGCGATCGGCGCCTCGAGGTCCATCTCGAGCCCGAGCCCGCGCATGCGGAAGGTGCTGAGCCGCTCGTCGAAGAGGTAGAAGCGGGCGCGCACCCCGCGGCTCACGGCCTCGCAGGCGTACTGCGCGCACAGCACCGACTTGCCCGTGCCGGCCGGCCCGATGATGACGACGCTCGTCCCCTCCTGCAGCCCGCCGCCCAGCAGCGCATCCAGCTCCCGCGAGCCGCTGCCCCAGGCGCGCGGCTCCGCGGGGCCGGTGCGCACGTCCCCGGGGATGCGCAGGCGCGGAAAGACCGCGATGCCGCCGGTCGCGATCCGGAAGTCGTGGTAGCCGCCCTGGAAGCGCAGCCCGCGCAGCTTGATGACCTGCAGCCGCCGCCGCTCCGAGCCGTACTCCAGCGTCACGTGCTCCAGCACGATCACCCCGTGGGCGAGGCTGTGGAGCTGCAGGTCGCCCTCGGGCGCGGTCTTGTCGTCCAGCAGCAGCACGGTGCAGTGGCGGCCCGCGAAGAACTGCTTGAGCGCGAGGATCTGCCGGCGGAAGCGCAGCGGGTCGCGCGCCAGCAGCCGCATCTCCGACAGCGAGTCGAACACGACCAGCGTCGCGCCCGACCGCTCGACGGCGCCGAGCACCGCGTCGACGGTCTGCTGCAGCTCGACCTCGGCCGGGTGGAAGATCGTGTACCCCTCCTCGGTCGAGAG
>CBHYLO010000297.1:0-6124 GCA_966128675.1 uncultured bacterium
AGCGGCGCGCCGTCGGCCGCGGCGCGCGCGGCCACCTGCGCCCAGCGCGCGTGTGCGGCGTGCAGCAGGCCCGGCGCGGCGTCGTCGCTCCCCTCGGGCGCGGGCGCGAGCGCGAGCAGCGCGTCGGCCAGCGCCAGCGCGCGCGGCGGCAGCTGCGACTCCTGCTCGGGCAGGCGCACGCTCCACGGCACCTCCGCGAGCACGGCGGTGAGCCGCGGCGCGACGGTGAGGCGCGGCGCGAGCCGCGGCGGCTGCACGGCGAGCGTCTGGATCGTGAGCGCGCCGCGCAGCGGCACCGGCAGCAGCAGCACGAGCGCCTGCAGCAGCGGCAGCGCGGGCGCGTCGCCGGTCCACAGCACGCGGTCGCCCGCGAGCAGCGCGGCGAGCAGCGGCCGCAGCAGCGCGGCGTCGGGCCGCGCGCGCGCGGCGGCGATCAGGCGCGCCTCCGCGGCCTCGGTCATCGGGCGCAGCGCGGGCACGGCGAGCGCGCCCTCCGCCTCGGGGCGGCGGTCGCGGCGCGCGCGCGGCAGGCAGCGGAACGGATCGCGGCGCAGCGCGGCCATCGCCGCGTCGTCCATCACGACGACGTCGGTCACCAGCACGCCGCGCCCGTGCGAGTCGCGGCGCGCGTCGGTGAACGCGCGCGCGCACAGCCAGCCGAGCGCGGGATCGTGCAGCACGGCGACGGCGTCGTCGACGTCGAAGGCGGGGTTGCCGATCGCGACCGCGGTCGCCACCGCGTCGGCCTGCGCGGCGCCGAGCGTGGGCGTGTGCGCGACCAGGCCGTAGGCGTCGTCGACGAGGCCCCAGATGGCGCGGGCGCGCGCGGGCACGACGGCCGCGGCGTCGTCGCCGTTGTCGGGCGGCTCGTAGGACGGGTGGTGCGGATCGAGGCGCGTCGCCATGTCGGTCACCGCCCCGCGAACGTGCGCGACTGGTCCAGCAGCCACGCGATCGGATGCGCCGCCAGCTCGGGCCGCGGATCGAGCGCGCCACGCTCGCGCACGCCGGTCGCGCTCATCGGCAGCACCTCCCAGTTCGTGAGCCACTTCTCCAGCAGCTGCGCGCTGTCGCCGAACAGCTCGCGCAGGAGCTGCACGCGGTCGCCCTCGCGCAGCGCGGGGTGCTCGTCGAGGTGGCTGAGGCAGATCGCGACCGGGATCGTGAGCCGGTTGTCGCCGGCCAGCACGTCGCGCGCGCCGCGGGCGCGCTGCATCGCGAACGTCAGCTTGCCGAGCGTCTTGAGAAAGAAGCGCTCGTAGAAGCGCTCGCGCCCTTCCGGCGGATCGAAGCCGGGATCGAGCACCAGCAGCAGCCCGCGCGCATCCACCATCTGCTGCACGATCGCGTCGGGGATCTCGCCCGTGTACGTCTCGCCGGGCACGTCCCAGAAGCGCAGCGTCGCCTCGGGGTGCGCGGCGGCGGGCTTCCGCGCGAACAGCCCCGCGCGCGCGGGCGGCAGCGAGTAGAGGCGGAACGACAGCGCCTGCGGCTCGGGGTGCAGCGACTTGGGCGCCGGCGCGCCCTCGCGCCAGCGCTCCACGCGCTCGACGACCCACTCGGCCGTCACGCCGTCGGCGGGGAGCACGCACCAGCGGCGCGCCTGCTCGTCCAGGCTCTCGTTGTAGTAGACGAGCGTCGCGAGGTAGGTCGACTTCCCGGAGCCTGGCGGCCCCCAGAGGACGATGCTGCTGTCGCGGGCGGTGGCCGATGCGTCGGCGTCGGAGATGGCGCGATCGGCCATGGTGCTTCCTGGGACGGCTGTGCGGGGGCGCCGGCGACGCCCGGGCCCGGACCGCTGCGTCCGTCCCCGTGGGCCGCACTTCCGGGAAAGCTACCGGAACTGTCGGCCGTCGCCTGACACCTGTACGGCGCCGCCGCGGGCATGGTGTCAGAGCACCACGCCAGGGCATCGGGGTCCTGGCGTCCGTCCGGCCCGGGCCGTGCGGGGGGCCGATCCGGCGCGCGACCCGCGCCTGGGTTCCGGCGATGACGCGACGGGCCCGTCCGCTCCACCCTGGGCCTGCCTCGCGCGCGTCGCCGCGTGACGCATCGCACGCGGAGGGCTCGCGGACGGCTCCGGCCGGCCCCACACTTCCCGCATCCGACCGCGGAGGCAAGGGACGTGTCGTTCGTTCTCGCCCTGCTCGCAGGGCTCGCCGTCTTCCTCGTGTGCACGTGGAGCGGGCAGACGCTGGCCCGCCACCACCAGGACATGCACGAAGTCGCCGCCGTGATGGCCATCGGCGCGTGCGTCCTCGGCACCCTGGCCCTGAGCCGCAACCTGCTGGAGCTGGACGGGGCGGTGCCGATGCTCGCCCTCGCCCTCGCCGCCGGGGGCGGCCTCTTCCTCGGCTACGACCGCGCGGACCGAACACGCTGACGGGGCGCCGGCCGCGCGTCAGCGCCGCGTCACCCGCGCGTCGACCACCAGACCAGCCCCGCGAGCGCGGCCAGCACGGCCGCCGTCACGGGGAGCATGTACGGCCGGCGCGCGTCGCGCGCCGGGTCGGTCATGCCGCACCGGCACGTGCGGGTGAACACCCACACCGGCCGCTCGCACAGCCGGCACGGCGCCGACGGCCAGCGGACGCCCCGTGCCCCACCCCCGGCCACGCCGTCCGGCGGGCTCTCGGGCTGCGCGCGCAGGCCCGTGATGTTGGTGATGCGTTCGGGGCGGTCGATGTCGGCCATCGGAGGGGCGCCGCGCCGCGCGGAGGCCGCGGCGTCGGTCGTAGGACGGGGACGGGGAAGCGGCGTCCCGCGGTGTGTGTCGCACGGGCGCCGGTGACAGGACGCGCGGAGCGTGCCCGAGGGCACGCGGCCCGGGCGCGCCCACGCACGAGGGCCCGGCGATCGCCTGGATCGCCGGGCCCCGACCCCCCGCCGGGCGCGCGTCAGCGCCCCGGCGCCGCGGCGCCCCCCCCGGGGGGGGGCGGGGCGGCGGCGGGCCCCGCCCGCCCCCGACCCCCCGCCGGGCGCGCGTCAGCGCACCGAATAGACGTAGCTCTCGAGCTGCTGGATGGTCGCCTGCCGCTCGGCCACCTCGTACGCCAGGACGTCGCCCGAGCTCACCAGGCCGGCGAGCCCCGAGGGGCCCACCACCGGCAGGTGGCGGATGCGGCGCTCCGTCATCGTCGTCTGGCACTCCTCCAGCACCGTCTCGGGCGCGACCGTCAGCACGGGGGCGGTCATCACGTCGCGCACGAGCGTCTGCGCGGGGTCGAGCCGGACCGCCACCACGCGCCGCAGCACGTCGCGCGCGGTGAAGATCCCGGCGAGGCGCCCCTCGTCGTCGAGCACCACCACGCCGCCGATGCCGCGCTCCACCATGAGCGTGCTGGCGTCGAGGACCGTGGTCGAGCCGGTGACGGTGACGAGCGCGCCACCCTTGCGGGCGAGCAGATCGCGGACGCAGGCCATGGACGGATCCTCCGGATCGGGGCGGGAGGGGGCACGGCGATCCCGCCCCGCAGGGGATCGGCGCTCGACGGACCGTGGACTGGCGATCGCGGGCGATCGCTCGCGATATGGTCGCGGCTGGCGAACATACGGCCGGGGCGCGGGGCCGCCAGACGTGGCGCCCGCGCGCCGCCGGAACCCGCCGGGCGGGCGCGCGTAGGGTGGTCGGGGCCGCCTGCCGCGGGCCCGGCACGCGAGTTGTCTGGGGTCGAGCGGGCGCCGTCGGCCCTGCGCCCCGTCCCCCACCGGTCGCCCCGTGATCCGTCGTCCACCCGACTCCCTGCGCATCGCGCTGGTGTGCGACTGGTACGCCCCGCGCGTCGGGGGCATCGAGACCCACGTCGGGGCGCTGGCGCAGCAGCTGGCCGCGGCCGGCCACGCCGTGGACGCGCTCACCGCCACGCCGCACGCCTGCCGCGGCGCGGGGGCGGCCGCGTCCGTGGGCGTCGTGCGCCTCGACGTGCCGCTCCTTCCCGGCGTCGAGGTCACGCCCGCGCTCGGGCGCGCCGCCCGCGCGCTGCGCGCGGCGCTGCGCGACGGCGCCTACGACCTCGTGCACTGCCACGTCAGCGTCTTCGCGCCGCTGGCGATGCTCGCCGCGCGCGAGGCCGGCGCGCTCGGGATCCCCTGCGTGGTGACGCATCACTCGGTCCTCGGCGGCGCCGCGCGCGCGTTCGCCGCGGCCGACCGCGTGCTCGGCTGGTCGCGCTGGGGGGCGCTGCACACGGCCGTCAGCCCCCGCGTGGCGGCCGAGGTGCAGGCGGCGGCGCCCGCGCTCGCGGTGCGCGTGCTGCCGAACGCCAGCCATCCCGACCGCTGGCGCACGGTGCGCGGCCGCGGCCGGGCGGACGACGAGGTGCGCGTCGTCTCCGCGATGCGGCTGGCGCGCCGCAAGCGCCCGCTGGCGCTGATCGCGGCGGTCGCGGCGACCGTCGCGGCGCTCCCGCCCGGACGCCGGCTGCGCGTCCGCATCGCCGGCGACGGCCCGCAGCGCGCCGCGGTCGAGCGCGCGGTGCGGCGCGCCGGGCTGCAGGAGGTCGTGACGCTCGCGGGCTGGCAGACGCCGGCGCGGCTGCGCGCGCTCTACGCCGACGCCGACGCGTTCGTGCTGCCGTCCGTCATGGAGTCGTTCGGCCTGGCGGCGCTCGAGGCGCGCTGCGCGGGGCTGCCGGTGCTCGCGATGCGCGACGCCGGGCCGGCGGGCTTCGTGCGGCACGAGGTGGAGGGGCTGCTGGCCGCGGACGACGCGGACCTCGCCGCGCAGCTGCTGCGCCTGGTCACCGACGACCGGCTGCGCACCGCGATCGCCCGCCACAACCGCGCGACGCGCCCGGCGGAGACCTGGGACGCCGTGCTGGCCGAGCACGAGGCCGTGTACGCGGCGGCGTCCGCGGCGGTCCACGGGGCGGCGGGTGGCGCGGTGGATGGCGCGGCGGGCGGCCTGGCGAGTGGCGCGGTGCGCGCCCCGGCCCTTCGCGGTCCGCTTTCTGCCCTGCAGGCGGGCCCGGCGCGCGCACGCGCACGCCGCTGAGCGGCCGACGAGCGAGTTCTTTCGAGCTCTTCGGACCGCGGACACCAAGGCCGCGCGGGCGCGGCAGGAGGACGGCACGATGCGCTGGACACCTGGATCCGACCGCGGGAACCTCGAGGACCGTCGCGGCCAGAGCATGAGCGCCGGGGGCGGCGGCGGCGCGCTCGTCGGCCTGCTGGCGTCGATCGTCGGCCGCAAGTTCGGCATCGTCGGCGTGCTGATCGTGCTCGTCGTGGGCGCGCTGTTCAGCGGCGGCATGTTCGGCGGCGGCGGCTCCAGCACGACGTCGAGCGGCGAGGTCGCGCGCGGCGGCGGCGCCCCGATCCAGCAGTCGCCCGCCGAGGCGCAGCTGGTGGACTTCGTGACCTACGTGCTGAACGACGCGCAGGACAACTGGGAGGAGATCCTGCCGAAGACCGAGGGCACGCCGTACCGCGACGCGCGCCTGGTGCTCTACCGCGACGCGGTGCAGACGGGCTGCGGCAACGCGCCGAGCGCGGTGGGGCCGTTCTACTGCCCGAACGACGAGCGCGTGTACATCGACCTGAGCTTCTACGAGGAGCTGCAGCGCAAGTACGGCGCGCCGGGCGACTTCGCGCAGGCGTACGTCCTCGCGCACGAGATCGGGCACCACGTGCAGCACGTCCTCGGCACCGACGCGCGCGTGCGCCAGCTGCAGGAGACGCGGCCCGACGCGGCCAACCCGCTGTCGGTGCGCATGGAGCTGCAGGCGGACTGCTACGCGGGCGTGTGGGCGTACTCGGTGAAGGGCGAGGGGAAGCTCGATCCGGGCGACGCGGAGGAGGCGCTGGCCGCGGCGAGCGCCGTCGGCGACGACCGCCTGCAGCAGCGCGCGCGCGGGCAGGTGAACCCGGACTCGTTCACGCACGGCACCGCGCAGCAGCGCAGCCAGTGGTTCCAGCGCGGCTTCCAGAGCGGCGACCCGCGGAGCTGCGACACGTTCAGCGGCGGCGTCTGAACGGCGGCTGCTGGCCGCGGGCCGCGGATCCTGGCGACTCGCGCCGGACCCGAACGGCATCTGCAAGGAAGAAGTCTGAGAAGATCTGACGAGTGCGGATGGCTCCGGTGGAGTGCGAGATCCCACGCTCCCAAGCGGAGCCAACCGCACGT
>CBHYLO010000298.1:0-6097 GCA_966128675.1 uncultured bacterium
TCGCCATCGGGACGACGTCCTCCTTGCTGCCGTCCGTCGGGATGGTGTCGACGCTGGCGGGGTGCGCGAGCGTCTTGCACTCGCTGGCCAGGGCGGCGGCCGAGACCTGCGCCATCATGAAGCCGGACTCCAGCCCG
This sequence comes from uncultured bacterium, assembly GCA_966128675.1. Taxonomy (GTDB): domain Bacteria; phylum Gemmatimonadota; class Gemmatimonadetes; order Gemmatimonadales; family Gemmatimonadaceae; genus Roseisolibacter. The sequence goes on from CBHYLO010000298.1 coordinate 138, forward strand.
GGCTCGTTGGCCAGGAAGGCCGGCATCCCGTGGTTCAGGTCCGGGTGCACCAGCCGGTCGATGCGCCGCTCGCTCATGGTCGCGAGGTTGGTGAGCGCGATCGCCAGCACGTCCGCGGCCATCGCGCCCGCCTGCCCGTGGAAGTTGCCGCCGCTCAGCATCGTCCCGTCGTCGAACACGAGCGGGTTGTCGGTGGCGGCGTTCAGCTCGCGGCCCAGCAGCCCGCCCGCGAAGCGCAGCGCGTCCAGCACGGGGCCGTGCACCTGCGGCATGCAGCGCAGCGCGTAGGCGTCCTGCACGCGCGGGTCGCCGGTGCGGTGCGACTCGCGGATCTCGCTGTCGGCCAGCAGGTCGCGCAGCAGCGCGGCGCTCTCGCGCTGGCCGTGCTGCCCGCGCACGTCGTGGATGCGCGCGTCGAACGCGTCGGGCGTGCCCATGAGCGCCTCGACGGTCATCGCGCCCGCCGCGTGCGCCGTCTGCCAGAGCGCCACCGCCTCGGCCAGCGCGAGCGCGCCCACCGCGGTGTGCGCCTGGGTGCCGTTGACGAGGGCCAGCCCCTCCTTCGGCTCCAGCGTCGCGGGCGCCAGCCCCGCCGCGGCCAGGGCGTCGCCGCCCGCCAGCACGCGGCCGGCGTGCTCCGCCTCGCCCTCGCCGATCAGCACCAGCGCGAGGTGCGAGAGCGGCGCCAGGTCGCCGCTCGCGCCGACGCTCCCCTGCTCCGGCACGACGGGATGGACGCCCTGCGCGAGCATCGCGAGCAGGAGGTCGACGAGCTCCGGCCGCGCGCCCGAGTGGCTGCAGGCCAGCACGTTGGCCCGCAGCAGCATCATCGCGCGCACCTCGCGCGTCGGCAGCGGCGTGCCCACCCCCGCGGCGTGGCTGCGCACCAGGTTGACCTGCAGCGCGCGCAGGCGGTCGGGCGGGATCGCGACCTCGGACAGCTTGCCGAAGCCCGTCGTCACGCCGTAGACCACGGCGTCGCGCGCCACGATGTCGTCCACCACCGCGCGCGTCGCCTGCATGCGGGCGCGGGCCTGGGGCGACAGGACGGCGCGGGCCGTCCCGTCGGCGACCGCGCGCAGCGTGGCGAGCGTCAGGGCCCGCCCGTCGATGACCACCTCGGTGCCGTTCATCCGGGGAATGTCGACCGCGCGACGCCCCCGGACAAGGCGGCGGCCGCGCCTAGAACGTCCCGCTCTGCCCGGGGGCGCGGAAGGTCTGCCGGTTGTAGTCGAACTTCAGGTCCGGCTGCGCCTTGAGCGCGACGAAGAAGTTGAAGCCGAAGTTGCCGTTCGGCGACTGCGTGAACGCGAACACCGCGCGCCAGTCGTGCAGCTCGCGCTGCAGCGTGACCTGGTTGCTGGCGAAGCCGCCGCGCTGCGCGTCGTAGGTCGTCGACCACTGCGCCGCCCACTTCTGGGTCACCGGGAAGCTCGTGTTGAGCGTCAGCGACTGCTGGGGCGGCGAGGCGTAGACCGGCGCGCCGAACGTCGTCGAGCCCAGCGGCGTGCCCGCCGGCGGCGCCGTGCGCGCCTGGATCAGGCAGTTCTCGTAGATGTACGCCGGCTGGTTGAGGAACGCGCGGCAGGCGACCGTCGGATCCGCCTGGATCACGCTCCCCCGGATGTCCGGGCGCTGCCGCGAGGCCGTGTACGTGACGCTCGCCTGCCAGCCGGTGGTGTTCGGGATGTCGAACGCCGCGTTGCGGGCGGCCGAGCCGGCGACCTGCTGCGCGACCGCCTGGCGCGAGAAGAAGGCGTCGCCGCCCGGCGTCGCGCTCTCCCGCGACTGCGACGGCGAGGCCGCGCCCGTCGTCGACGACGGCTGCACCTTGCGGCCGAACAGCCGCGCGAGCGTGCCGAAGATGGCCGAGTTCTGGTCGAGCGAGAAGTTGACGCCCATCTCGGTGCGGTACGGCTTGAACACCGCCGTGTCGCTGGCCGGGTCGCCGAGGAAGAGCGAGTACGTCGTGCGGAAGTCGAGGCCCGGGATCAGGTCCGAGCGGGCGCTGAACCCGAACGTCTGGTCGGTGAAGCCGCGCTGGTTCAGCAGGCTCCCGCCGATCGAGTCGGCGCGCACGAAGTCGTAGTTGAGCCCCGAGAAGTTCAGCGACAGCAGGCGGACCTTGTTCCCCTCCGCGACGGCCGAGCCGCCCGCGTCGGTGCGCACGGCGCGCGTGGTCGTGTCGCTGACGGCCGCGCTGTCGGCGGGCGAGGGCGCGGCGCTGTCACCCGGCGCGCGCGCCGGCGTGCCCGTCGCCGGCGCCGCCGGCGCGCGCGCGCGCATCTTCGCCTCGAGGTTCGTCGACAGCTGCAGCGACACGCGGCTCTGCACCAGCGCGCCCAGGTAGCCCTGCGGGGCGCGGCCGATCGCGTTCAGGTACTCGTCGCTCACCCGCGCCTCGGGCGAGTAGCTGTACGAGATCACCGGGTTGATCGAGTGCCGGAACCGCTCGACCTTCCCGAAGCCCGGCGGGAAGGCGTAGAAGGTCGGCGACGAGCTGACGCCGAACGCCGCGCGCTTGCGCTGCGCCACCCACTTGCCGCCCGTGCGCTCGCTGCGCACGAACAGGCCGCCGGCGTCCACGTTGGAGAGGCTGACCGTCGGCGAGACGTTCCAGGTGCCCTGCAGGAAGCGCGGCAGGTTGAACGACGTGTTCCAGTCGAGGCTCGACAGGTACGTCTGGTTGAAGACCCGCGTCTCCTTCGTGGTCGTGTCGCGGATGTCGCGGTAGACCGGGCGCGTCTGCGGGAAGTCCTGCACCTCCTCCGTGAAGCTGAAGGAGTTCGCCCAGTTGAAGTCGAAGATCTTGATCGGCGACTCGACGCGCAGCGACGTGTTGCGGCGCGACGGGTTCACCGACGCGCTGTCCAGGCGCCCCGACGCGTCGCGCCGGTAGACGTACGCGAACTGCGTCCCCTGGTCGATCCGGAAGCTCTGCGTGTTGGTGAGCGAGAGCGTCGGCGTCCAGTCCACGTGCTCGCCGAAGGCGATCGTGCGGGTGGTCAGGTTGAGGTTCGGGAAGTCCTGGTCGACCTGGTCGCGCCCCGGGAACTGCTTGCGCGTGCCGCCGATGCTCATCGAGGTCGGGCCGAACTTGTCCTGGAAGTTCAGCTGCGACGCGATCGTCCCCAGCGCGGCCTGCGTGTTCAGGCTGTTCTGGCGCTGAACGGTGGTGTTCTGGACGTAGTTCAGGTTGGCCGAGAGCCGGCGCTGCTGGTTGAACGCCTGCTCGTGGCCCAGCGAGATCGCGAGGTTGCGCGTGCCGCCGCGGTTCGCCGTGTAGGCCGCCGACAGGCGCCCCTGGATGAACCGGTCGATGATGCGGTAGCGCGTCTCGGCGTTGGCGCGGATCCACCCCGGGTCGAAGCCGTCGCCGCGCGAGCCGCTGCGCCAGTCGAGCCACGCCGACGCGTCGGCGTAGCTCCCGAGGTTGAAGTAGTAGCCGAGGTTCTCGAGCGAGCGCTTGTACGACGGGCTGTTGCGGATCAGCTCCGCGACGCCGAAGCGCGGCGTCAGCAGCCCGCTGCGGCGCCCGCTGCGCATGTCCTGGAAGACGAACGGCAGCCACATCACCGGCACGTCGGCGATGTACAGCACCGCCGGCCGCACCACGAGCAGGTTGCGCGTCACCATCTTGATGTCGCGCGCCTCGAAGTGGTAATGCGGGACGGTCTCGCTGCAGCTGGTGACCGAGCCGTCGCGCGCGAAGACGTAGCGGCGCCCCTCGATGATCGAGTCGCTGACGAGCGCGCCGCGCTCGCCCGAGACGAACCAGGTCTCGCCCTCGGTCACCGCCGTCTGGAACTGCTCGATCGTCCCGCGCTTCTCGGCCACGTAGTACACGATCCGGCCGCGCACCGAGACGTCCGCCTGCGACGGGTCGCGGAGGAAGACCGTGTCGCCGCGCACCGAGTCGGGGCGCGCCACGATGACCTGCGTCGAGTCGTCGTACTCGACGTGGCTGCCGACGAGCAGCGTGCCGTCGCGCTCGACCGCCGCGGGCTTCCCCTCGAGCACGAGCAGCCGGCGCTCGGCCTGGAAGCGCACCGTGTCGCCCTGGTAGCGCGTGGCGGTGAATCCCGGCCGCGCGAGCAGCGCCGTGAGCGTCGAGTCGGGGTCGAGGAACTTGACCAGCGCGGAGTCGCTGCCGGGGCGCCGCGGGGGCTGCTGCGCCCCGCCGCCGACGTTCGGCAGGCGGATGCCGCCCGGCATGCCCGGCGGCTGCGCGCCCGCCGCCGCGGCCACCGCCGCGAGCGCGATCCCGCACGCGAGCAGCGCGCGTCGCATCGGCGTCGTCACGCGAGCCCGCCCTGGTCCAGGCGCACCGGACCGGCGTCCGCGTCGGCCGGCCGCACCATCGCCGCGGCCGCCTCCGCCTCCTCCAGCGCCACGCGGCGCGCCTCGCGGCGCAGCCGCTGACGGTAGATCACGGTCGACAGCACCACGCTCAGCTCGAACAGGAAGTAGAGCGGGATCGCCAGCGCGAACAGCGAGGTCGGATCCGCGCCGGGCGTCACGAAGGCCGCGCCGACGATGCAGAGCACGATCGCGTGCCGGCGGTACTTGTTCAGGAACGCCGGCGTGAGGATCCCGAGGGCCGTCAGCGCGAGGATCACGATCGGCAGCTCGAACACGATGCCGAACGCCACCGCCATCCCGATCGCGAAGTCGAAGTACCCGCTGACCGTCAGCATCGGCTCGATGGCCGAGCTCTGGAAGGAGAGCAGGAACTGCAGCGTGAACGGGAGCACGACGAAGAACGCGAGCGCGGCGCCGGCCATGAAGAGGCCCACGCCGCCCGCGAGCACCGGGATGATGACGCGCTTCTCGTGCTTGTAGAGCGCGGGCGACAGGAACGCCCACAGCTGGTAGCCGATGACCGGCGACGCGAGCAGCAGCCCGAGCGCGAACGACGCGTTCAGGACGATGCCGAAGGGGTCCGCCGGATTCGTGTACACCAGCTTGCGCCCGCCGAGGAACGGCAGCACGGGCGCCTCGAGCCACTTGATGATGTCGAACTGCGACACGATCGCGAACGCGACGACGAGCGCGACGCAGAAGGCCGCTAGCGACCACACGAGGCGCCACCGCAGCTCCTCGAGGTGGTCGAGGAACGGCATCTCGCCGGCGGCGCTCTTGATCGGCGACGTCATGTCGGGTGCGACCGGGCGCGGCGCGGACGCGCGCCCGCGGGGCTCAGGATCGGCCGCGCGTCCCCGAGGGACGCGTGGTCTCGCGCAGGGCCTCGCGCGCCAGCTCCGCCTCGTCCGAGCGCGGGAACCGGCGCACCAGCTCCTCGAACAGCGGGCGCGCCTCGGTGCGGCGGCCGGCGGCCTGGCGCGCGCGGGCGCGCTTGTAGAGCGCGGTGGCCGCGCGCGGCGACTGCGGGTAGCGCGTCACCACGGCCTGGTACGCGCTGTCGGCCGCCGTGGCGTTCCGCTCGCTGGCGAACGACTCGGCGACGTAGAACTGCGCGTCGGCCGCGACGTCGGCGGTCGGGAAGCGGCGCAGGAGATCGAGGAACCCCGTGCGCGCCGTCGCGAAGCTGCCGCGACGGAACTGGTCGAGCGAGATCTCGTACAGCTGGTTCGGCCCGGGGCCTCCGGTCGAATCCACCGCCGCGACCGGCGCGCCGCCCGCGGGCGGCATCGCCGCCGCGCGCTGCTCCCTCGACGCGCGCAGCTCCTGCAGGCGCCGCTGGCTCTGGCCGGTCAGCTCCTGCACCTGGATCAGCTGCTCGCCGAGCCCGCGCAGCGCGTCGCGCGCGTCGCCCTGGAAGCGGGCGGCGCGCGACGACATCGCGCGGAGCGAGTCGTTGACCGCGCCGAGCTGCGACGCGACGCGGTCCAGCTGCGCCACGCGCGCCGAATCCGCCCGCGCCGTCTCGCTGCGCACGGTCGCGATGTCCTGCTGCAGCACGCGCACGTCGGCGCGCGTGGCGAAGCAGGCGGCCGTCG